>CAXTSD010000114.1:0-5322 GCA_964246775.1 uncultured Acetobacteraceae bacterium
GCCCTGGCCCCGGCGGCGGCGCGGCTGGCCGGCGCGTGTGCGGTGCGCCACACTGTTTCGCATAAACAATGTCCGCTCCCGTATTTCCTTGCACGCCGGGGCGCGCGGTGATGTAGCCTCGATGCCGAGACGTTCGATCAGAACAAGAAACGATAGTGGAGTTTGGGATGTCGGCTCACGTTCGCCGCGGTGCGTCACGCCTGCCTGTCGCCTTGCTTGCCCTCACATGCTGGATCGGCCTGATGGCGCTCTCGGCAGGCGCCCGCGCGCAGGAGGTCGAGCCGAGCGAGTTCGTCCCGGCGCCGCCCGGCACCAACGTCGTCTTCGGGTATTACGAATACCAGCACGACACCTCGTACAACATCGCCGGCGGCTCGACCTACACGAAGCACACCGGCGTCGAGGTCAATGTCGGCGTGGCGCGCTACGTGCACATCACCCCCGACGTGTTCGGCATGCACACCGGGTTCCAGATCTACCAGATCTTCGGCGAGGAATCGTCGGCCCACGTCGCCGGACAACGGCTGGGCAGCACCTTCGGCACCCAGAACACGGTGATTTCGGCGTTCTTCTGGCCGTATTCGAACCTGAAGACCGGCACCAACGTCAACGTGACCGGTTTCATCTACCCGCCGGACGGAACATACGACCATACCAGTTCGGTCAATTTCGGCGACAACCGACTGCGCGGCGACGTGCAGCTCGGCTATGACCAGCAGGTCGGCGCGCACTTCTCGACCACGCTGTCCTTTGACACCACATTCTACGGCCAGAACAGCAACTTCACGGTCTACGGGCTCAACTTGAACGCGACGCCCTCCTACCGCTTCCAGGCCTGGGCCAACTGGCGCTTCACCCCGGCCTTCCAGACCTCATTCGGCTACGAGGGGATCTTCGGCGGCATCGAGAGCGTCAACGGCACCAGGGACGGCAACCGCACGGAAGAGCAGGAATTGCGTGCCGCCGCCTCGCTGTTCCTGTCGCTGCGCTCGCAGATCGTGCTCGAGGTCAACCACGACATCGAGAACACAGGCGGATTCCACAAGGAAGTCGGTGCGACGGCTCGTTTCCTCTACGCGTTCTGACGGCATCGAAGGATCAGGATCATGAACCGCTTCACGCAAGGCGTGTGCGCCGCCGGCCTGCTGTTGCTGCTCTCCGGCTGTGAAAGCTCGACCGCGGTGTCAACCGGGAGCGCCAACCCGGCGGACCTGCAATTCGTCAGCAATGCCGCCCGCATCATCAAGTTCGATCAGGAGGAGTGCACGGACGCGCAGACCAGGGCGAAGAACCCCGAGGTGCGCGCCCTGGCCGCCCAGCTCCTCGACGAGGCCAACGCGTTCCAGGCGAAACTCGTGCCGGCCGCCTCGGCCGCGGGCATCAAGCTGCCGACCGAACTCGACGACATGCGGCGCATACGCCTCGGTCACATGCGGCTCGAGAACGGCCTTGATTTCGACCGGGCGTTCATCGACGACCAGATCGCCAGCCATCAGGACACGCTGGCGCTCAATCAGTCGATGCCGCCTGGCGCGAGCCCGGGGATCGCGCAACTCGCGAGCCAGGGCAATACGATCGTCAGCGCCAACCTGCAGAAGCTATATGAGTTGCGGCAAAGCATGCCGCAGGCGCTGAGCGGACCGCGACTGAGGTGATACCGGGCTGGCAAGGCGGCGCCCAACGTGGCGTCGCCACCCCAGCCGCGCCTCAGGCGGCGATGTGTTGGCGCCTCAGGGCGGCGATGCTTTGGCGCCGCCTCAGGCGGCGACGCGTTGGCGCTGCTTGCCGCTAAACACCATCGCCCCGTCATCGACGCGCCCGTAGCGTAGCGCGGCCAGGTCGCGCACGTAGTTCTGGTGCAGCTTCCACGGCTTGGTGGCGCCCTGCCGAGGCAGTATGTCGCTGGCGCGCTGAACGTAGCCGGAGCTGAAATTGAGGAACGGCAGTTCCGCAACCTCGGTCGTCTTGGTCGGCGTCGCCGCCAGCACGCCCTTGCGGTCCATGTACTGCAGCAGCCGGCAGACGTATTCGCTGGTGAGATCGGCCTTCAACGTCCAAGACGCGTTGGTGTAGCCGAACGCCGCGGCGAGGTTCGGCACGCCGCTGAACATCATTCCCTTGTAGCTCATCGAGCGGGACATATCGACGCGCGCGCCGTCAACGACCACCTCGAGCCCGCCGAGCAGCTTCATCACCAGCCCGGTCGCGGTGACCACCACATCGGCCGCCAGCTCGCGCCCCGAGCTGAGGCGCAGGCCGCGCGGCGTAAAGCTCTCGATGGTGTCGGTGACGACCGAGGACGACCCCTCCCGCAGCGAGCGGAACAGGTCGGAATCCGGCACCAGGCACAGACGCTGGTCCCACGGCTTGTAGCGCGGGGTGAAATGCGTCGCCACGTCGTAGTCCGGGCCGAGCTCGTCCTGCACCGCCTTCAGCACGCCGGCCTTGAACTTCTCCGGCCGCCGCCTCGCCATGTTGAAGAAGAACATCGTCAGCAGCACGTTGCGCCAGCGCGTGACGCCATAGGCCAGCCGGGACGGCAGCTTGCGGCGCATCCAGTTGGCGAACGCGTCCTCCGCCGGCCGGGACACGACGTAGGAGGGCGAGCGCTGCAGCATGGTGACGTGCGCCGCGCGCTGCGCCAGCGCCGGCACCAGCGTGACCGCGGTGGCGCCGCTGCCGATCACCACCACCCGCTTGCCGGCATAGTCGAGGTCCTCGGGCCAGGCCTGCGGATGCACGAGTCGGCCCTGATAGTCGGACACGCCAGGGAACTCGGGCGTGTAGCCGCCAGAGTAGTCGTAATAGCCGCAGCACGTGAACAGGAAGCCGCAGGTGAAGCGCACCGGCGTCCGATCTTCGCCCCGCTCCGCTTCGACCGTCCAGACCGCCTCGTCAGACGACCAGGCGACACGCTTGACGGTGTGATTGAAGCGTATCCGGCGATCGACGCCGTAGGCGGACGCGGTCTCGCGCACATAGGTCAGGATGTCGGGACCGTCGGCGATCGCCTTCGCCTCCAGCCATGGCCGGAACGAGTAGCCGAGCGTATACATGTCGGAGTCCGACCGGATGCCGGGGTAGCGAAACAGGTCCCAGGTGCCGCCGATGGTGGCGCGCGACTCGAGCACAGCGAAGCTCTTGCCAGGGCAGCGCATCGTCAGGTGGCAGCCGGCGCCGATGCCGGACAGCCCGGCGCCGATGATCAGCACGTCGAAATGCTCGATGGTCGTTTCCATGCGCTACAAGATAGGCGCGCCGCCACGGCCGGACAATGCGCCGCAGCCGCGGCCGGAGCCTCGGCCGGCGGCATCAGGGGAGGACGACATGGCGCTGAGCGAGTTGAACGACCGGCGGGTTCTGGTGACCGGCGCCGCGTCCGGGATCGGCCACGAGACGGCGCTCGCCTTTTCGCGCGCCGGCGCCGACATACTGGCGGTCGATCTCGACCAGGCGCGGCTCGCCGAGACGCAGCGCCAGGTCGAGGCGTCGGGCCGGCGCTGCCAGGCGTTCGGCTGCGACGTCAGCGACGAAGCCGCCGTCGCAGCACTCGCCGCCGGCATCGCGGCCGAGACCGGCGCGCCGGACGTCGTCGTGAACAATGCCGGGGTCGCCTTTCTCGGCCCGTTCCTCGATACCCCGGCGAGCGCCTGGCGGCAGGTGATCGGGGTCAACCTGATGGGCGTCGTCCATGTCAGCCGGGCGTTCCTGCCGGGGATGATCGCGGCCGGCGGCGCCCGCAGCCTGGTCAACGTCGCCTCCGCCGCCGGCTTGCACGCGGTGCCGAACCTCTCCGCCTACTCCGCCTCCAAGCACGCGGTGCTCGGGTTGTCGGATGCGCTGGCGATGGAGCTCCGCGACACCGACATCACCGTCACCTCGGTGTGCCCAGGCGTCATCAACACGCCGATCGTCCGCAACCGCCAGGCGGTCGCCGCCAGCGTGCCCGCCTCGGCGCTCGACACCCTCGATCGGCAATATCAGTCGAGAGGCGTCCACCCGTCGGTTGTCGCGGCCAGCATCGTGCGCGCGGTCAGACGCGGCGAGGACATCGTGCTGGTCGGCCCGACAGCGAGCGCGGTATTCCACGCGCGCCGGCTGTCGCGGCGGCTGCTGCGCCGCGCCGGCGTCTCGGGCGCCCGCCAGCTCGGCTACGTCTGGTCGTAATCCGGTATGCGCGCCGGGTGGCGGGCGGCGGCGCGCAAAACAAAGACTCTAATACCAGGGTCGCCATCAGCGAGCCCTGGTATTGGAGGCGCGGCCGGTCACGGCGCGACCCCCGAGCTGCCCAAGCCGCCCAGGCTGCGCAAGCCGCGCAAGATCGCGGCGAGCTCCGGCTCGGCGACCAGCGCCGCCGCCCGCTCCGGGTCGCACCAGAGCGTCTCGCGCTCGGCCTGTTCGGGCCAGCTCGCGAGCTGGCGCGCCACCCGCAGCAGGAATACCTCGACCTCGACGCGCGTCAGGCGGCCGTCGTCGCGTTGCTTTGCGTAACGATAGCGGCCGACCGGCTCGCTCGCGACGGCGCCTTCGACCCCGGCCTCCTCATAGGCCTCGCGCGCCGCCGCGTCGCACGGCGCCCGCCGGCGCATCGGCCAGCCTTTCGGGATGATCCAGCGCCCGGTGCCGCGCGACGTCAGGAGCAGCACCTCCAACGCGCCGTCGCCTGACAGCCTGATCGGCAGCGCCGCGTATTGCCGGCTCCTGCCGCCGCCCTTCGACTTGCGCTTGCGCACCGCCATCCGCTCAGTCGGCGGCTGCGGCCAAGGCGCTCAGAGCCCGAGCGCGGCGCGGCCGGCGGTGCCGAGGATCACGTCCGCCTGCGGCGTGTGGATGCGGCTGCATAGCACGTCGCGCAGGTGGCGCTCGAGCGGATTGGCGCGGCTGAGCCCGGCATTGCCGATCGCCCCTACGCCGAGCTCGACGGCGCGTATCGCGTTGCCGGTGACGACGTGCTTCACCAGCCCGGCCTCGACCGCGTCCAGCATCGGCGGCGTCGCGTCCGCCGACTCCGCCGCATGATCGATCAGCCGATGATTGGCCAGCAGCAGCGCGTCGATCTCGCCGACCAGCGCCTGCAGGCGAGGCAGCGTCGCGAGCGGCGCGCCGAGGTTGCTCGGCCGGCGCTGCCGCAGGTAGCCGAGCAGCCAGTCCCGCGCGGCGCGGGCGATGCCGTCATACAGCGCGGCGATGGCGACCGGCCCCCACACCGGCTGCGCCGCGTCGGGCGATGGCGGCGCCCCGGCCGGGCGCAGGTCGATCGCGTGGTCAGCCGGCAGCCGCACGTCGTCAAATACAACGGTATGGCTGCCGGTCGCCCGCATG
>CAXTSD010000114.1:5332-7360 GCA_964246775.1 uncultured Acetobacteraceae bacterium
TTCACCAGGTCGCCCTCGAGCACGTAGTGCATCTCGGCGCCTTTCTCATGCCGGTGGGCCGGGATGCGGCCGCCGGGGGCGGGGCGCGGCACCAGGAACTGGCCGACGCGCGGCGCCGGCTCGTCGGTTGCCGCGAAGACGAGGCCCCAGCGCAGCAGCTCGGCGCCGGTCGAGAAGATCTTGCGCCCGCTCAGGCGCCAGGCCTCCCCCTCGAGACGGGCACGCGTCGTCGGCAGGCCGCCGCGCGCCGGCGTGCCGAGCTCCGGCTCGACGCGGAGCGCGTTGATCAGCGCGCCGTCCCGCACCGCCGCCTCCTGCACCAGCCGTCGCGTTAGCGCGGGCCAGCCGGCGGCACGGGCGATGCTCGCGTGCTGCAGGATGTGCATGGCGAGGATGAGCGCGGTCGACGCGTCGCCGCGAGCGATCTCGCCGAGCACGCCGACGACGTCGGACAGGCTGCCGGCGGCGCCCCCCTGCTCGGCCGAGGTGGTCAGGCCGAGCAGCCCCGCCTCGTGCAAGGCGACGAAGTTTTCGCGCGGCACCGAGGCGTCGCGGTCGTGCAGCGCCGCGCGGGTGGCGAAATCGCGCGCCAGGTGCCGCGCCGTCGCGACGTTGTCCAGGTCCCGCGCCGTCGCGACGAGATCCGGCGGCGCCGGCTGCCAGTTGCCATCCATCGCTATCGCCTCCCCTCGCCGCAACCCGGCTCGCCTGTCGCAATGCAGGTGCGCTCGCAGGTCGCCTATTGCAACGTGAGCCGTCCGAGCAGTCGCGGCGGCGTTCAGCCGAGCGCCTTTTCATACAGGCGGAACACCTTGCTCGGCGTCGGCGAGAGCCGCTCGATCAATCGGCGCATGCGGGTGTTGTCCTCGAGTATCCAGCCGAGCTCCACCGTGCGGTGCGGCAGCACCCTGCCTCTGCGCATCAGCTCGGCGATGATGAGCGAGGGGATCAGCGCGCCGAGCGTGGTGTCGCGCAGCGCCGTCGAGACGCCGAGCAGGATCACCCGCGCCGAGGCGAACCGGCCGCGCCACAGCCGCCAGGCAAAGCGCAGCCAGCCGGCGGGGCTGGGCGCGCCGCCGAGGTCGCCCACGATGTCGAACAGATTGGGCACGATCAGCGCCATGGCGACCGGCTCGCCGCCGCGCTCGACGACCACGAGGTGCTCCGGCCGCAGCAGCGGCTTCATCTCGCGCACCATCGCGGCCACTTCGGCATCGGTGATCGGCACGAAGCCCCAGTTATCCCGCCAGGCGTCGTTCCAGATCTGGCCGAGGATCGCCGCATCGGCGGCGAACTGCTTGCGTCGCAGGCCGCGTACGGTGAGGCCGCTATCCTCGAACCGCAGGCGTTCGACATGCTGGGCGGCCTCGGCCCGCCCGCCGATGGCGAGCTCGTAGGCGAACAGGTCCTTGACCCGGGCCCAGCCGGCCTGCTCGATGAGCCCGCCCAGATAGGCCGGATGCCAGGGCGACAGTATCATCGCGCGCGCCGCCTGGCCCGAGACGAGCAGGCCGGACTCGCCGTTCGCCGACAGCGTGTAGGGTCCCCGCGCCAGCGCCATGCCCTGGCCGCGCAGCCAGGTGGTCGCCGCGTCGAGCAGCGCCGCGACCACGGCGGCGTCGTCGATCGCGTCGATGCTGCCGAACAGGCCGATCGGCGCCCCCCACGTGCGTATCGCCACCGGATCGATCTGGGCCGAGATGCGCCCGACCTCGCGGCCGCCTTGCATGGCGAGAAAGAACGCGGCGCGGCCGTGGCTGTAAAAGCTCGACGCCTTCGGATGCAGCAGCCCGCGGCGCTCGAGGTCAAGCGGCGGCACGAAGCCCGGCAGACCCGCATAGAGCCGGCGCGGCAGCTGTACGAGGCGGCGCATCTGCCGCCTGGTGCGGACAGGGACGATGGCAATGGCGTTCGTCATGTCGGCGCGATACCTTCGCTCGTTTCGGCACGGACCATGCCCACGATGTTCAAACGATGCCCGTTGTAGCGAAGCCGGTCGGTCGAGGCGAGCCGGGCTCGGTTCTGATA
>CAXTSD010000115.1:0-2661 GCA_964246775.1 uncultured Acetobacteraceae bacterium
GTCTGATTGCGCGCGCCCGGGTGCTGCTCTACGCGCTGGTGCCGCTCGCCTTGGCGCTGGCCTGGGGCGCCTGGGGTCACTGGCAGGAGAGCGCCCGCGCCGAGGACGCGCGCAATCAGACGATGAACGAGGTGCCGGAGGTGCGCACGACCACCGCCGAGCGCGACGCGAGCCCGGTCGAGCTCGTGTTGCCGGCGCAGACCCAGGCCTTCGACTATGCGAGCCTGTTCGCCCGCGCCACCGGCTTCATCGCCGAGCGGCACGTCGACATCGGCAGCCGGGTTCGGCGCGGCGACCTGCTGGTGCGGATCGCCGCACCCGACCTCGACCAGCAGCTCGTGCAGGCGGCAGCACAGCTCGGCCAGGTGAAGGCGCAGGTGCTGCAGGCGCAGGCGACGGTCGAGCAGGCGCAGGCGAACACCAAGCTCGCCAAGGTCACCAAGTTCCGCGAGACCACGCTCGCCTCGCAAGGCTGGGAGACCAGGCAGAACGCCGACAACTCCACCGCCAACTTCTCCGTCCAGGGCGCCAACGTGGACAGCGCCAAGGCCGGCGTGACCGTCGCCGAGGCGAACTTCCAGGCCCAGCTCGCCCAGGTGCAGCGGCTGCAGGCGCTGACCGCGTTCGAGCGCGTCACCGCGCCTTTCGACGGCGTCATCACCGCCCGCAATGTCGATGTCGGCGACCTGGTCAGCGCCGACGCCAGCACCGGCACCGCGCTGTTCACCGTGCAGAGCGAGGACGTGCTGCGCATCTCGGTCCAGGTGCCGCAAGCCGGCGCCGTCGGCCTGCGCGACGGCCTGCCCGCCGACATCACGGTGCCCGAGCTGCCCGGCCGGACCTTCCGCGGCACGGTGACGCGCAGCTCGGTTGCCTTGTCGCCGGCCAACCGCTCGCTGACCGCCGAGGTCGACGTGCCGAACCCGGACCACACGCTGCGGCCAGGGCTCTACGTCAACGTCACGTTCAAGATCCCGCGCGCCACCCCGACCGTCGTCGTGCCGTCCGAGGCGCTGGTGTTCAACGCCGACGGCATGCAGGTCGCGACCGTCGACAAGGACGACACGGTGCACCTGCACAAGGTGATCATCGGCCAGGATTTCGGCCCGAAGGTAGAGCTGACCGAGGG
The DNA here is from genome assembly GCA_964246775.1 of uncultured Acetobacteraceae bacterium. GTDB lineage: Bacteria > Pseudomonadota > Alphaproteobacteria > Acetobacterales > Acetobacteraceae > CAXMMR01. The sequence continues at coordinate 1,130 of CAXTSD010000115.1, forward strand.
CCTCGAGGGCCACGAGACGATCGCGCTCGCTCTGCCAGTCGGCATCCGGGACGGCGGCAAGATCAAGCCGCTCTCGACCGGCAAGCAGCAGGCGCCGGATCAGGCCGGCAACAAGACGGCTAGCCGGTAGCGGGAGGAAGGTTTTGCTTCCGGCAAGCTCCTGCCTGCTCTATGGTGTCGATCATGGATGATGTGGTTCTCCCTCCCGAGCTGAAGCAGTTCGCGGCCGATGCGGTCGCGGCGGGGCGCTACCGCGACGTCGATGAAGTCGTGTCAGCCGGCGTCGGGCTGTTGCGCCGCACTGAGGCAGGGCGTGAAGAACTGCGGGCGTCGGTGATGGCGGCCGAGGCTGAAGGCGAGCGCGACGGCTTCTTGTCGATCGACGACGTCATCGAGGACGCGGATTTCCGGCTCGAGGAGATGACCGGCCCACGGCGTTGAGCCGTGCCGCGGTCCTGACGATCGCGGCACGGGACGATCTACGTGCCGAGCTTCGCTGGATCGGGCCGGACCTCCACAAGGCGCGCGCGTTGCGCGATGCGGTGTTGCTCGCCGCCAGGCGGCTCAGCGAACGGCCCATGCTGGGGCGCTTACAGCCCGAGCTGATGCAGCCGCCCTACCGGTTCTGGTCCCTGCCGCGGTTTCAGCTGGTGCTGGTCTACAACGCGGGCGTGACCCCGCCGCGCATCCTGCGGATGTTGAGCACCGCGCGTGATTTCGGGCCGCTGCTGGTGGGGATCGGCGACCCGGCCGACCAGCCCAACTCCGGCTGACCCGGACCGGCTGCAGCGAGTGGGCATCCGGGAACGGTGAGACGTCTAGAGCGCTTTCAGGCTGACCGTAACCGGTCAGCGCGCTCTAGCTTTCTGTTAGCGAGCAGTTTCACCGCTCGGAGTGAGACACTCCGAGCGGTACTGCTCTAAACGATCTCCGGTATCAGCGACTCGAGAAGATCGAACGCCTCGTCGATCTGGTCGTCGCTGATGATCAGCGGCGGCGACATGGCGACGATGTCGCCGGTGAAGCGCATCAGCAGCCCGGCGGCGTAGGCGCGGGTGAACAGGTCGTAGCCGCGCGCACCTGGGGCGCCCGGCCGCGGCGCCATCTCGATGCCGCAGACGAGACCGAGGGTCGATGATCAGCCCGCCATGCCGGTCGCCGACCGCGCGCAGCCCGTGCGCCCGCGCCTCCCAGTGCGGCGACAGCGCGGCGGCGCGCTCGAACAGGCCTTCCTCGGCATAGGTGTCGAGCGTTGCGATCGCCGCCGCGGCGGCGAGCGGGTGGCCGGAATAGGTGTAACCGTGGAACAGCTCGATGCCGGCGCCGACGCTGCCGGTAATCGTGTCGTGGATGTCGTTGCTGGCGATCACGGCACCCATCGGGATCGCGCCGTTGGTGATCCCCTTGGCGACGCAGACCAGATCCGGCGTGACGCCGAAGCGCTGCACCGCGAAGGCGGCGCCGAGCCGGCCGAAGCCCGAGATCACCTCGTCGAAGATCAGCAATATGCCGTGTTTGCTGCAGATCTCGCG
>CAXTSD010000115.1:2689-7329 GCA_964246775.1 uncultured Acetobacteraceae bacterium
CACCCCGGTCGAGCCGGCGAGCGGCTCGACGATGACGGCGGCGATGGTCGAGGCGTCGTGCAGCGCGACGATGCGCTCCAGCGCGTCGGCGAGTTCGGCGCCGTGCGCGGGCTGGCCGCGGCTGAAGGCGTTGCGTTCCAGGTCGAGGGTGTGCGGCAGGTGGTCGACGCCGGGCAGCAGCGGACCGAAGGCGCGCCGGTTGGTGCCGATGCCGCCGACCGAGATGCCGCCGAAGCCGACGCCGTGGTAGCCGCGCTCGCGGCCGATCAGCCGGGTGCGCCGGCTCTCGCCGCGCGCCTGGTGATAGGCGAGCGCGATCTTGAGCGCGGTGTCGCACGCCTCGGAGCCGGAATTGGCGAAGAACACGCGGTCGAGCCCGTCCGGGAACAGTGCCGCGACGCGGGTCGCCGCCTCGAAGCAGAGCGGGTGGGCCATCTGGAAGGTCGGCGCGAAATCGAGTGTCGCCGCTTGGCGCTGGATCGCGCTTACGATGCGCGGCCGGCAGTGGCCGGCGTTGCAGCACCACAGCCCGGCGGCGCCGTCCAGCACGTCGCGCCCGTCATGCGAGCGGTAGTGCATGTCGCGCGCCGAGACGAGCAGGCGCGGCGCCGACTTGAACTGGCGGTTGGCGGTGAACGGCATCCAGAACGCGTCGAGGTCGTTCGGCACCGGCTGTATGTTGGTGTCCATCGTGCTCCGCCTGTAATCGCGCGATTGGGTCGGACATTGAGCGCGACGCGGCATGGGTGCAAGCGGGTGTTGCCGAGTTAAGGAAGGAAGGCCTACTTTTTTGAAAAAATCAGCAAAAAGATCTTTGTTTGTTTAGCTCTTGTTAGCAACAATACAGATTTGATAACCGATTTTCGGCTCTTTTTGTCGGAATAACCGCTCTCTTTCATCAAGACTCAAAATCAAGGCAGACAGAACCATCGACAAACGCCTGAACAGTCGACATTCTAAACTCCATTGGCTCTTTTAGTTCGAAGATACACTAGCGTGCGGTAGTACCTTTAGCGGTTCTTCGTAATTCAATGAGGACCTCTTTCAGAAACTGCAGATCTGTAGATCGCGCAACATCAATGCATCCAAATGGAACTGCGTATCGTTTGCTGGGCAAATATCTGTTTGACGGCTTTAGTCTGGCCAAAAGTTGAGACGGATTTTTAAACTGAGCAATGAGGACAGAGCCTCCACTAAGAGGCGTGCGGTCTGGAATGATGTCGAAGCTCTCCACCTCTGACCAAGGAATAAATCCTAGTTCCTGATACCGAAACATAGAAAGGCCGGACACGTTAGCAAACTCACGTAGGCCTGCGTCCGCCATGAGCAGGCGCCTCGCGAATATGAAACACAACACAAGAAAACCTAATGCACCTACGCCGTTTAGAACCTGTGACCTAGGTAATGGACCCGAGGCATAGAAAATACCGTATATCAGCACTAATAATAGTATGCTGCAAAGTACTAGAAATTGGAGATTTTCCTTGCGGCTGTTTGTCTCTGTTAGACGCAGAATCGACCCTGATGGCGCGCGCTCTACCGCAATAATAGCCACTTCGCTGGTCTCTTTCTGAGTGTTGTAACGTGGCACTATAGTTGCCATCTTTCTTATAGTCCGTCCAAGATCATTTCACGATTTGTCAGAGCCTTCGCCGTGCTTAACAATGATCCGGACAGACTTTTAACCCTCTCCTCTCGACCAGTCATTGTTCTTCGCCAACCATACCTCTTCGGCGGCGTGCTGCTTGGTTTTGAAGGCCACGAACGACTCCAGCCACTCCAGCTTGTCGGTCGCCAGATACTGACGACCAGCCTCGATCTGACGCAGGCTCTGCTCTGCCTTGTAACCGAGATGGCGAGCGATTGCTCGGCGCGAGACGCCGATGCTGACGCAGGTCCGCAGCAGATCGGCGACGCGGGCGCCTTCGTAGGCGGCGGATGCCATGTAGCCTTCGGTCTCGTCCCGCTCTCCAGGCATGATGACACGTAGTGGCATGAGTTCCGCCCTCCTTAGCGCCGAAAAGCCGGCTTGCCTTGCTGAAGTATCCTCACCAGGCGCTCGCTGGTGATATCCCTTGCGTCTCCGTCTCGCAGTTCCTGATAGTTACTGCTGCTACTTCCCCTCGCCTTGCGTTTTGCCTCAGCCGAAACGCCGCGCCTCCGCCGCGAGCAGAAGGCGCCCTCGAAGCGCGCGAGGATCTCGGACAATCGGTCGTCCGCGTTCTGCTGCACTACGATGAGCTCAAAATCGCGAAAGCTCTGCGCCGCCAGCGACGCCATGAATTCGGCGACCTCGGCCGTCATGCCGCCGGTGACCATGACGAGGGACAACCGCACTGAACACCTTCAAAGCAGGCGGATTAGCCAACCTGAACCCGCAGCGTAGTGTAGCCGGTATCGCCTAAACAGAAGGTTAACGTCGGTATCTGCAAGCTGAACCGGCACGGATCAGCTCTGCCGGGCCGGGCGATTGCCGCATCCCGATGCCGACCATAGTTTTGCGAAATGACAGAGCCGCTCGCCGTGCCGCAGCAGCCGACCGTGCCGCACAAGGTGGAGACCGCCGGGGCGGAGGTGGCGGCCTATGTCGAAGCGGGCAGCCCGGCGTTCTGGCGCATCAATTTCGCCCTGTTCGGCGCCGGCTTCGCGACCTTCGCCATGCTGTACTACGTGCAGCCGCTGATGCCGGTGTTTGCCGCCGTGTTCCGACTGAGCCCGGCGAGGAGCTCGCTGTCGCTGTCGGTCGCGACCGCGTTGCTCGCGGTCTCGATGCTGGTCGCCGGCTCGCTGTCCGAGGCGTGGGGGCGCAAGCCGGTCATGCTCGCCTCGCTGCTGCTCGCCGGCGCGCTCACCGTGCTCGCCGCCGCGGCGCCGACATTCCCGCTGATCCTGCTGCTGCGCGGTCTCGCCGGGATCGCGCTCGGCGGCCTGCCGGCGGTCGCGATGGCGTATCTCGCCGAGGAGATCAACCCGAAGGCGATCGGCCTGGTGATGGGCCTCTATGTCGGCGGCAACGCGGTCGGCGGCATGTGCGGCCGGCTCGTCACCGGCGTGCTGACCGACCTTGCCGGCTGGCGCGCCGCCGTGCTCGCGATCGGGCTGCTCGGCCTGCTCGCCGCCGTCGTGCTGTGGCGCGGCCTGCCGCCGTCGCGCCACTTCTGCGCTCGCCGGCTGCGGGCGGGCGATCTCGCCTCGTCGTTCATCCGCCATCTGCGCTCGCCGGCGCTGCCGGCGCTGTTCGCCGAGGGTTTTTTGCTGATGGGCGGCTTCGTCACCATCTACAATTATATCGGCTTCCGGCGGCTCGCGGCCCCCTACGATCTCGATCAGACCGCCGTCGGGTTGCTGTTCTCGGTCTACCTCGTCGGGGTGCTGAGCTCGGCCTCGATGGGCGCGCTGTCTAGCCGGATCGGGCGGCGGCCGGTGCTGTGGGGCAATCTTGCGGTGATGCTGGCCGGCGTCGGCTGCACCCTGGGCCGGCCGCTCGGGCTGATCGTGCCAGGCATCGCACTGGTCACCTGGGGGTTCTTCGGCGCGCATGCGGTGGCGAGCGCCTGGGTCGGCGCCGAGGCGCGCGGCGCCCGCGCGCAGGCCGCCTCGCTCTACCTGTTCGCCTATTACGCCGGCTCCAGCATTGTCGGCACGCTGGGCGGGCTCGCCTGGGCGCGGTTCGGCTGGCCAGGCATCGCTGGCCTGGTCGGCGCCCTGCTGGCCGTCGCGCTGGCGCTGCCGATCAGCCTGCCGGCGGCAAGGCCGACCCGCCCGATGCAAAGCGAACCCCCGCGGCGACGCAAACCGCTGGCATAGTTGGCCGGGCAGGCTAATCTGTCGGCCGTGAATATCCTCGCCCCTCCCAAGGCACGCCTCGGCATCGAGATCGTGCACGATCTGGTCTGCCCATGGTGCTATCTCGGGGTGCGGCGGCTGTTCCGCACCCTGCGCCGCCGGCCGGACCTGCTGTTCGAGCTGTCCTGGCGGCCGTTCCTGCTCAACCCGGACATGCCGCGCTCCGGGATGAGCCGCACCGACTACCTGGTGCGCAAGTTCGGCGGCGAGGACCGCGCCCACCGTCTATACGGCTCGATCACCGAAATCGGCCATGCCGAGGGCGTGCGCTTCCGCTTCGAGCGCATCCGGCGCACGCCCAACACCGTCGATGCCCACCGCCTGGTGCGCTTCGCGTCGCGCTTCGGCCGCGCCGACGAGACCTCGGAGGCGCTGTTCGCCGCCCACTTCACCGATGGCGCCGACATCAGCGACATCACCGTGCTGACCTCGATCGCCGGGGTCTGCGGCCTGCCGATTCCCGCCGCCCGCCACTTCCTGCTCGGCACCGACGAGGTCGACACCGTGCATGGCGACAACCTCCGCGCCCACCGGCTCGGCATCAACGGCGTGCCCTGCTTCGTCGTCTCCGGCCGCCACGCCATCGCCGGCGCGCAGGAGCCGGAGGTGATCGAGCGCCTGCTCGACGTCGCCGCCGTCGAGGCCCAGGAAATCTAGTGCCAGCTTTCATGGAAAGCTGGCACGTCGCGGTTTGTCCGCGTGGCCGATTCACGCGCAGAAGCCTGATCAGAGATGGCTCAGGCTTCTGCGCGATCGGACACTAGGCCACCCGCATGCCGCCGCTGCTGCATCTG
>CAXTSD010000116.1:0-7265 GCA_964246775.1 uncultured Acetobacteraceae bacterium
CAGCTTAGGGCGGCTTTGGACTAAAAGTAAGCAAAGGCCAGAGGCTTTGCCTCTGGACTCCATTAAAGGCGGAGCCTTTAAAATCCGTTTATTTAGCAAAACACGAACCGCCCCTGCTGAGACTCCAACTAATAACGGTCTGGGCCGGCTCGGCCCGTCGTGCGAGCAGCACGCTTGCGCGTGACGGGTCCAGGGCAGAGCCCTGGCCTTGCTTCGACTTGGCTCCGGCTAACCACCCAAACCGGCTGGTGGGCGGACCTCACAGCGGGAGCGTTCGGCGTGCTCTCCGCCTTCGCGCTGCCGTCGCTCAACATCGTGCCGCTGCTGCTGGTGGCGTTCCCTGCCCTGCTGGCGTTGATCGAGGCGGCACCGCGCGGCGGGCGGGTCTCCTGGGCGGCGGCCCGGCGCGGCTTCTGCTTCGGCTTTGGTCAGCATCTCGTCGGGCTGTACTGGATCACCAGCGCGATCCTGATCATGGCGGCCGACTTCTGGTGGTTCGTGCCGATCGCGGTGCCGCTGCTGTCGGCGACGCTCGCGTTGTTCATCGCCGTGCCGGTGGCGCTGGCGCGTCGCATACCCCCCGGCCTGCCGCGCATCCTGGTGCTGGCCGGGTTGTGGGTGGCGGGCGAGATACTGCGCCAATACGTCGGCGGCGGCTTTCCTTGGAACCCGCTCGGCAGCGTCTGGGCGAGCCCTGGCGACACCATGCTGGACGCCGCCGGCCTCGTGATGACGCAGCCGGCGGCCTGGATCGGCACCCCCGGCCTGTCCCTGTTCACCGTGCTGCTGGCCTGCCTGCCGAGCCTAGGCAGGCGCGGCGCGCTGGCGGCGGCAGCGCTGCTCGGCCTGTGGATAGTCTCCGGCGAGGCGCTTCTGGCGCGGCCGGAGCCGCTGGCGGCAGGCTTTGACGCGCTGCTCGTGCAGGGCAACGTCGCCGAGACGGCCAAGCACGATCCGAGCTGGTATCCCGCCACCTTCCGCCGCTACCTCGCCATGACGCGGGACGGGCTCGACGCCGGGGCGGCGCCGCACCGCCCGACGGTGGTGGTCTGGCCGGAGACCGCGAGCCCCTACTTGCTGACCGAGGATGGCCCGGCGCGCCAGGCGGTGGCGGCGGCGTCGGCCGGCGCGATCGCCTCGCTGGTCGGCACGCTGCGCTTCGACGCCGCGAACCACGTCTACAACTCGCTGGTCGCGGTGCTGCCGGACGGCAGCCTCGGCGGCGTCTACGACAAGGCCAACCTGGTGACGTTCGGCGAATATTCGCCGCCCTGGCTGCCGTTCCACATCGCGCCCGGCACGATGCAGCCCGGCCCGGGCGCGCGCACGCTGCACGTCCCCGGCCTGCCGAGCTTCGCGCCGATGATCTGCTACGAGGCGATCTTCCCCGGCGAGGTGGTGGACCGGCGCGACCGGCCGGGCTTCATGGTCAACATCACCAACGACGCCTGGTTCGGCGACAGCACCGGGCCGCGCCAGCATCTGCAGGCGGCGAGGCTGCGCGCGGTCGAGGAGGGCCTGCCGCTGATCCGCGCCGCCAACACCGGCATCAGCGCCGGCTTCGACGCCTATGGCCGCGAGCTCGCCCGACTCGGCCTGGCGCGGCAGGGCGTGCTCCGGGTCGCGATGCCGGGCGCGCTCGCGCCGACGCCATTTGCGCGATTCGGGTTGATCTGCCCCAGTGTGCTGGCGCTCGCGGCGTGCCTCGCCGGCCTCGGCTTGGGCTGGCGGAACGTTACGAAATCGCTAACGCCAGTTCCGAAGGTCTCAAAAACGAGGCGTTCTTCATAAATTTATAGCTTAATTGTTGACAATTTTCGGTTGTGTCATTAACTCTCGGCGCATCCTAGGCAGGAGGGAATAACGCTCGTGCCATTTCCCCAGGGCGGAGACGAAGACGCGATGCCACGCAACCCGATGACAGCCGCTGACCCGCTTTCGCCCGAGACGGTTGCCGTCGAAAGCCGGCCGAGCCCGATCGACATCCACGTCGGCTCGCGCATACGCCTGCGTCGCACCCTGATGGGCATGTCGCAGGAGCGGCTCGGCGAGGCGCTCGGCCTCACCTTCCAGCAGGTGCAGAAATACGAGCGCGGCGTGAACCGAGTCGGCGCCTCGCGGCTATTTGACCTGTCGCGCGTGCTCGACGTGCCGATCAGCTTCTTCTTCGACGACATGCCCGAGCCGCTCGCCAATACTCAGGGCGGCCAGGCGCATGGCAGCCGCTTCGCCGGCTTCGCCGAGGCGCAGCAGGGTTTTGGCACCGCGGTCGACGACACGCTGTCGCGGCGCGAGACGCTCGAACTGGTGCGCGCCTATTACCGCATCACCGATCCCGCCATACGCAAGCGCGTGTTCGACCTGATCAAGTCGATGGGACCAGGCGAGGTCTAGCCTCGAACTCGTCGGCTACGCCTCGCGCAGCTGCGGATTGTCAAAGCGCGGGTTGCGAAACCCGTGCAGCGCCGCACGCAGCGCCTCAGCAAGGCTGAGCTTCTCGGTCTCGCCGAGTGCCGCGCCGACCTCCTCGTGCCTGCCGCCGCCGACGAGGTAGAGCCCCGGCACTCGCCCGTTGCGCTCGTGCACCACAACCTTGAGCCAGGCCGCCGGCAGCAACCGCTCGGTCCGCCTGCCATGCATGTCGGTCCGCAGCACGCGCAGCCCGCGCTCCGACAGCAGCAGCATCTCGCACGCCCGCGACGCCCGGGCGTTGAGCCGCAGCAAGCCGACCGCGAGCGCCACCTCGGCGCCACCGAAGCCTGCGATCGGCCAGGCGCCGAGCCACCAGAACGCCGCGCTCACTCCGGCGCTCAGCGTGCTGATCGCGCCCACCACCAGCATCATGCCGCGACGCGACAGGCTGCGATGCGGCACGATGGTCGCCTCGAAGATCGGCTCGTCGGTTGGGGCCGCGTCACTCACCTGACGAGAATGGGGGCATTGCCGCCGCTTGTCAGCCCACCGCCCGCGTGTTGATGCTGCGCCATGCCCGATCCCGCCGCCAAGCCGCCCGCGCGCCAAACCGTGCGCCAAACCGTACGCAAGACCCAGCGCATGCCGGCCGCCGACGTCCGCCCGTTCATCGAGGCGCTGGCCCACGCCAACCCCGACGCCGCCAGCGAGCTGGTCTACGCGACCCCGTTCACCCTGCTCGTCGCCGTCGTGCTCTCCGCGCAGGCGACCGACGCCTCGGTGAACCGCGCGACCCCCGCCCTGTTCGCCGCCGCGCCAGACCCCGCCGGCATGGTCGCCCTCGGCGCCGCTGGCGTCGGCAGGCACATACGCGCAATCGGCCTGTGGCAGGGCAAGGCGCGCAACGTCGTCGCCCTGTCCGCCCGGCTCATCGCCGAACACGGCGGCGAAGTGCCGAACGACCGCGCGGCACTCGAGGCGCTGCCGGGCGTCGGCCGCAAGACCGCGAACGTCGTGCTCAACGTCGCCTTCGGGCACAGCACGATGGCGGTCGACACCCACATCTTCCGCCTCGGCAACCGCACCGGCCTCGCCCCCGGCGCCACCGTCTGCGCCGTCGAGGACGGGCTGGTTAAGCGCCTGCCCGCCGAATTGCTGCGCCCGGCGCATCACTGGCTGATCCTGCACGGGCGCTACGTCTGCAAGGCACGCACGCCTGAATGCTGGCGCTGCGTCGCCGTGCCCTGGTGCCGGTATCCGGCGAAAACTCTGGCGCCGGGGAGGAAAGGCAAAGGCAAGGGCGCTGCCCTTGACCGGGCACCCATCGCACAAGTGCGATGGGACCCGACGCTGGAGCCGGCGGCCCCAGACCCCGATTTATTGGGGTCGGAGTGACACCGTTGACCTGCCCAATGAGCAATCTCGATGGTTGACAAACGATGCTATTCCGGCTGGACATGTCGAAAGGCTAACATTTGTTGCTTTCTTTAACCGACGAGATCGGCTTCGGCTTCGTAACGAAGGTTTGCGCAACAAAATAGGGATGGCCGTTTTTGAGTCTATGAGGTGACTGGGCCTACTTATAGCCGCCCGCTCCCACCAGGACTCCCGATCACGGAGGCACACCCCTTTGACTGACGCACTCTTCCTTGATCCCGCAGCCAGCTACGGCGTCGGCGGTCCAGGCAGCTTCGACCTAAACCCACAATCCGGCAACGGATCCGCCGTCGCCAGCGCCGCCCGCTTCCAGAACGCTTTAGCCGAAGCCATGCTGGCGAGGGACGGCGACAGCAGCGCGTCCGAACCTGACGCCTCAGCATCGGCCAGCTTAGCATCGGTGGGGGCTACCGCTTCTGCCCCCGTGCCAGCTTTGAGCAACATCGCGCCGCAGCAGGCCAGCGATGGCCAGCCTGCAACGTCCAGTGCGCTTGGGCATGCCTGGGACTGGACCAAGCATCAGGCCAGTGCTGCCAGCCAGGTCATCGGCAGTTTCGATGCGGCGCACGGCCATGTGCTGACCCGGGCTGCAGGCGCTGCTCAGGCCGTTGGCGCCGTGGCCGAAGGGCTGACAGGGGCAGCGGTGGCGGGCATCGGCGGGGTTGCCACGGCAACGGGCGCCGGGGCCGCACCCGGCGTTCCAGCCATAATTGGCGGCGGCGCGCTGATGGCCAACGCCCTGGATAATGGGGTGGCCGGGGTGCGCACGGCCTGGACGGGCGACTTCCATCACACCCTGACCTCGCAGGCGGCCGGTACCGGCGTGCGGGCCTTGGGCGCTTCGGACCAGACGGCCGAGCGTATTGCCTCCGGAGTGGACCTCGCGCAAGGCGTCGCTGCTGGCGGGGCCTCCATCGCCGCAGGCATCGCGCGGAAAGGGGCAAGCGTGGCCGGCAACGCAGGCCGCATAGGCGAGACAGGAGCCGATGCCGCCAAGACCGCAGACCTAGCCGGGACAGGGAGCAGCGCTGGCAAGGCTGCTGACGTGACCGCCACGAGCACTGGCGAGGCAGCCAGTGCCAGCGAGGGCGCGGCTACGACCGGCAACACGGCCGCGCATGGAGCCGAGGGGGCCACTGACGCCGGGAAGACGGCGGAGGCTTCGGCCAAGACCGATGAAACGGACAAGATTGCAGGAACGGAGGCTCAAACTATCCCCCTGAGCCGATCTCGCTTTGGCCATACTTTCGAGGCGCATGGGCAGGACGTCACGGAGTTTTTGACCAATCGCGCCAGGGCAATGGGGCAGCCCAACGGACAGTTCTTGGACAACCAAGCCGCCGCACGCTTTATCCAAGAGAACTTGAACAAGACAAAGGGCGGTCCGGTTTCCATTCCAATACCGCAAGATTTCCCGGCGCGCATCATCAACCCAGACGGCAGCTTCTCGCCAGCACAAACGGTCCGGCTTGTGCCTGGCGGCAAGGGTGTCAAGACAGCATTCCCTGAGCTATGAGGGCCGCAGAGATGTTCCCGACCAGAGAAGCCACAACGTTCCTGAACGAGGTTCTGCACTTGCCAACGACGGGTCGGGAGCAGGATTGGGAGATCGAATTAGCGGACCCAGATCGGGCCGGCGAGTTCGTCGCCTACCTCGAAAGTCACGTGCTGAGCAAAGAACAGAGGTTTGCTCTGATGGCGCTCATCATGGGGTCTTTGGAAGATCTATCCTACAAGGAAGGGGTTTCCCCGGAGCTGTGGGAAAAGGTTAAGCACCTGCTCCAAGCGGACCCAGCCTTGTATGCCGATCTGGTGAGACAGTGGGGTCCGAAGAACAATGACCCGGATGATTTTGCGATCTCCAAGCTGGTGCAATCTCTTTAGTAGTCCATGGTTCCGTCTGTAGCCTCCACCGTGTAGTAGTCATTACCTTCCTGCTGCACGTCATTCACCTGTAGAGTCTCGGCATCGACTGGTTCATAATTGCCACCGGATCTTAACCGATCGACCGCAAGTACGTCCTGGTGGACAAGTCGCCTGATTTGGTCCAGCGTTGCATGATGCGGCACACCGCCCTTCTCGCCTCTGAGCAGCAAAGCCCAAAGAACTTCGTTGTCGTATGACTGCTGGACTATGTCGAAATCCGTCATCTGTTGGGGCTCCGAAGCTATCTTCTCAAACTAGGATTATTTGCCAGCGGGAAACGGACACCGTTGACCTTTACATACGGTCCAACGTGCAGCGGATCACTCCTTCCTTGCCGAAGCGGCGGGTTACCGTCGTTGAGTTGGATGGACCTGCCTCGATTTTATTGGTCATTGTAGCGAACCCCAAAGCCCTTTCTCAGCAATTCCTTTCTCCAGCCTGACTGATCGACCAGAACTCGATCAAGCTCTGCTTCAACCTCGCTGCGAGGCCAGCCTTGCAGCTGCTGAGGTTTGTCAATGTAACGTGTTATCAAGAGCTTCGATCTGCTGTATCGTCTGTTCTGTTTTTGTCATCGATACGTAAGTGTTAGCCGCAAGTAGATCCGAAGTTATTTCTCGAAATCCTAAATCTCGTATACGATGCCCTTGGATAGTTTCGAGATAAACGCGCACATACTTTAGCCGACATAATTCCTGAACAAGAAGAATAACGTCGTGTTCTTCAATTCCTAGTTCGTTATGTGCATATTCGACAAGATGATTGACCGTGTCATTATCCAGTGCCCACATTAATGCTTCCCACTTGAGTTTTTCTTTATTTGTCATTGAGCGTTCCCCGATCCGGGTTCGAGTTCTACACGGGATATTTTACCAGACGTCGCTATTTTTACGTAGGGTCCTTCGTGAAGCCGGTTCCTATTCGGGTCGGTGGAGATGGGTTTGTATCCTTTGTTGATGAGTAGCGAATTTCCTTTGCCATCTTAATATCTTACGCCATTGTCGTCAGCCGAGGAGCTCTTGACGAAGCCGGCACCTCTAACCAGCACGCGGTCCATCTCCGCTTCCACGTCCGAAGGCGCCCGTCCCCTCAGCAGATCAAGATCGTCAGCATAGACTTTGACCGCCGACGGTGCCTTCGCCTCCATGATCGTAGCACCCGGAGCCTTGTCGACGACCAGTCCTTCATTGTTGGTCAACGGTTTCGCAATCGGCGTCGTCACTATCTGCGGCCGGCTGGCATCCGGCTTTGCCGGAAAGCTTGCCTGCGGAAGCGACACGCTCGACGGCACCAGCGGTGGTGAAGAGACCGGTTGCGGCGTCGGCAGCGGTGTCGCGACAACGGGCTTGGTATGGCTCGCCATGTAGGCCGCACCGGCCGCCAGCGCGCCGCCAGCCAACGCGCCAACGATGGCGCCAACCGGTCCCGCCTCGGCCCCCAACTCTCCGCCCTCCTCGGCGCCGGCGAGGGCGGCGCGCAACGTCGCGCTG
>CAXTSD010000117.1:0-7104 GCA_964246775.1 uncultured Acetobacteraceae bacterium
CTCGTTGGCGATGATCTCGCCGAACGGGCCGTTGAGCGCGGTGACCGGCGCCGTGCTGCCGGCGGCGTGCGACAGCTCGAGCAGCGGAAACACCAGTTCGGCGAAGCGATACGCCTCCTCCAGATGCGGATAGCCGGAGAGGATAAAGCTCTCGATGCCGAGGCCGGCGTATTCCTTGATCCGCGCCGCCACCGTCTCCGGGTCGCCGACCAGCGCCGTGCCGGCGCCGCCGCGCACCAAGCCGACGCCGGCCCACAGGTCCGGGCTGATCTCGAGCCGGCCCGGATCGCCGCCATGCAGCGCCGCCATGCGCTGCTGGCCGACGCTGTCATAGCGGGCGAACACCTTTTGCGCGTCGGCGATCACCTGATCGTCGACGTAGCGGATCAGCTCGCGGGCGGCGTCCCAGGCCGCTTGCCGTGTCTCGCGCACGATCACGTGCAGCCGGATGCCGAAGCGCAGCGTGCGGCCGCGCCTGCCCGCCGCCTCGCGCACCGCGGCGATCTTGGCGCGGACGGCGTCCGGCGGCTCGCCCCAGGTGAGATAGACGTCGCACTGGTCGGTCGCGACCTCGACCCCGGCCGGCGACGAGCCGCCGAACCACAGCGGCGGATACGGCGCCTGCACCGGCGGATACACCAGCCGCGAGTCGACGACGCGTATGTGCCTGCCCTCGTAGCTGACCGTCTCGCCCGCCATCAGCCGGCGCCACACCGCGAGGAACTCGGCGGTCAGCGCGTAGCGCTCGTCGTGGTCGAGGAACAGCCCGTCACCGGCGAGCTCCACCGGGTCGCCGCCGGTTACCACGTTGATCAGCAGCCGGCCGCCGGTGACGCGGTCAAGCGTCGCCGCCTCGCGCGCCGCCGCGACCGGCGAGACGAGGCCGGGGCGCAAGGCGATCAGGAAGCGCAGCTGCCTGGTGAACGGCGCCACCGAGGCGCCGACGACCCAGCTGTCCTCGCAGGAGCGCCCGGTCGGCAGCAGCACGCCGTAATAGCCGAGCTGGTCCGCCGCCTGCGCGATCTGGCGCAGGTAGTCGTGGGTGACCGGCCGGCCGCCGGTCGAGGAGGCGAGATAGCGGCCGTCGCCATGCGTCGGCAGGAACCAGAGGACCTTCATCGTGCGCTCTCCTGCAGGCCGGCCGCGAACACCGCGGCGAGGCTCGGTGGGGCACGGTCGTCGCTGACCGTGACCGGGTTTGGTATCAAGCCAAGGCCGCTGAAGCGGTCGGCGATGGCCTGCTGCGAGGCGAGGACGCTGTCGCCGATGGCGCCGACGTCAAGGCCGAGCCGGTTCACCGCCAGGCTCACCGCCGCCGGGTCCATGCCCATCGCCGGGGCGATCAGGGCGACCGCCTCGGCCCGATGCGAGGCGGCGTAGCGCTCGGTCTCGGCGATGTCGGCCAGCACCGCCCGCATCACCTCGGGATGGGCGACGGCGTAGCCGCGCTCGGCGAGGAAGAACTGGCGGTTCTCGTCCACCATCTTGCCACCGACGCCGAGGCCGTCGGCGATGGTGCGCGACGGCACCGCGGTCTGTGCCGCGGCGAGGTATGGGTCCCAGATCGCCCAGGCGTCGATGCTGCCGGTCTCGTAGGCGGCGCGGGCGTCCGACGGCTTGAGGAACACGGTCCGCACGTCGTTGAGGCTCATGCCGTTCGCCGCCAGCACCTGCAGCAGCAGGTTGTGCACGTTGGAGCCCTTGTTCAGCCCGATCCTGCGGCCCTTGAGGTCGGCGACGCTGTGGATGGGCGAGTTGGCGGTGACGATAATCGCCTCGCCGTGCGGGTTCGGCGGCTCGACCGCGGCATAGATGATCGGCACGCCGGCGGCTTCGGCGAAGATCGCCGGGGTGTCGCCGGTGATGCCGAAATCGATCGCCCCGGCGCCGAGCGCCTCGAGCAGCGCCGGGCCGGACAGGAACTCGGTCCAGCGCACCGTCACACCCTGCGCGGCAAGCCGCTTCTCGAGCGTGCCGCGCGCCATCTCAAGCACCAGCGTACCGTATTTCTGGTAGCCGAGGCGAAGCGTGCCGCCCGCCGCTGTGGCCGGCGTCACGGCTGAGAGCAGCAGCGCCGCGGTCAGCAGGGCGGCAAGCCCGATCATCCGTACCGCCGCAACTCGATCGGTCATGCCGCGCCCCCGCCCTGTTCCCGCAGCCGGGAACGTGAATTAAACTCGATACAGTCGAGTTCAACAGCCTGTATGGGTGCTTCAATCGCCAAAGTCCAGGACGCTCGGTTCAATCCGCGAGATTGCGCAAGTCTCATGCGATATCGCCTCGGTCCGATGCCGGTTCGGTCCGCGCGATCCAGTCGCTCGCTCTGCAGACCTGGCTCAAGTAGACGTGAGCGATGTCAAAGCCCCGGCCACGGCGCCACAACCTCGGCTCGCTACGCCGGCTGTTGCCGGCGCTCCGGCCATATCGCGGCCGCGCTGTAGCCGCCGGCGCCTGCCTGCTGATCGCGGCCAGCCTCGTGCTGCTGCTCGGCCAGGGCGTGCGCCAACTGATCGATCGCGGCGTCGCCGGACACGGGGGCGGCGGGCTGACCGCCCCCGCGCTGCTGAGGCGCGCCGTCGTCGCCGGGCTCGCCGTCGCGACGGCGGGGCGCTTCTACCTGGTCGCCTGGCTCGGCGAGCGCGTCGCCGGCGACCTCAGGCGACGCGCCTTCTCGCACGTGCTGTCGCTGTCGCCGGCGTATTTCGAGACCGCGCGCACCGGCGACATTCTCTCTCGCCTCTCCGCCGACGTCGCCGTGCTGCAGGCGCTGATCGGCGCGTCGCTGTCGCAATGGCTGCGCAACATACTGCTGCTCGGCGGCGCCGGCGCGATGCTGGTCGCGACCAGCTGGCGCCTGGCGGCGATCGTCGCCAGCGTCGTGCCGGTGGTGGTGATCCCGCTGGTCCTGTTCGGCCGCCGCGAGCGCCGGCTTTCGCGCATCGCCCAGGAGCGCATCGCCGACCTCGCCGCCCGCGCCGAGGAGACGCTGAACGCGCTGCGCACCGTGCAGGCCTTCACCCATGAGGCGGCCGACCGCGCCGCCTTTGCCGACGGCGTCGAACGCTCGGTCGCCGCCGCGCAGGACCGCATCCGCGCCCGCGCGTCGCTGATCCTGGTGGTGATCCTGCTCGGCTTCGGCGCCATCACCTTCGCGCTGTGGGTCGGCGGACGCGACGTCGTCGCCGGCAGGATGAGCGGCGGCGCGCTCTCCGCCTTCGTGTTCTACGCGGTGCTGCTCGCGACCGCCGGGGCGACGCTCGGCGAACTCTGGGGCGACGTGCAGCGCGCCGCCGGCGCCGCCGAGCGCATCTTCGACCTGCTCGACGAACGGCCGACGATCACCGCGCCGGCCGCGCCCCGCCGCCTGCCGTCGCCCCCGCGCGGCCCCGTCTCGCTCAGCCGGGTCACCTTCCGCTATCCCGCCCGCCCGGACCACGCCTCGCTCGACGGCTTCTCGCTCGACGTCGCGGCCGGCGAGACGGTGGCGCTCGTCGGCCCGTCGGGCGCCGGCAAGACCACCGTGTTCCAACTGCTGCTGCGCTTCCACGACCCGCAATCGGGCGCCGTTCGCCTCGACGGCATCGACGTCGCGAGCCTCGATCCGATCGCGCTGCGACAGCGCATCGGCCTGGTTTCGCAGGACCCGGTGATCTTTGGCGCTTCCGTCGCCGACAACATCCGTTACGGCCGGCCCGACGCCTCGGACGGCGAACTGCGCGACGCCGCCGAGGCGGCGAACCTCGATTTCGTGGCGCAGCTGCCGGACGGGTTTGACACCTTTCTAGGCGAAAAAGGCATCCGGCTGTCCGGCGGACAGCGCCAGCGTCTCGCCATCGCCAGAGCCATCCTTCGCGACCCGCCGATCCTGCTGCTCGACGAGGCGACCAGCGCACTCGATGCCGCCTCCGAACGGCTGGTGCAACAGGCGCTCGCAACCGTCGCCCGCGGCCGCACCACCATCGTCATCGCGCACCGGCTGGCAACCGTACGCAGCGCCGACCGCATCGTGGTGATGGACGAGGGCAGGGTGGTCGCTACCGGCACCCACGCGGCGCTGATCGCCGAAGGCGGGCTATATGCAAGCCTTGCCGCCTTGCAGTTCGGGGTGGCGGCTTGAGGCAAAGGCAAGGGGCTTTGCCCCTTGACCCCATTAAAGGCGAAGCCTTTAAAATCCATTTATATTATTAATATACAATAAACATTTAGTTATTGTAAAACTTACACAATATAAATGGTTTCCAAAGGCCGACTGGCCTTTGGTGGGGTCAAGGGGCAAAGCCCCTTGCCTTGCCTTGCCTTGCCTTGCTTCGCGCACTCAAAGCGCCACTTGTCTGGAGATGGCGAGGAATCGATCGGCTGGCAAATCGAACCGGTCCGAGGCGCGCACCGCGTTGCGGTAGAGCGTGCTGAACAGCACGCGCCGCCAGGCCGGCAGCAGCGGCTCGGTTGCGCCGCGCACGACGTCGTCATGGCCGGCGAAGTATACCGCTTCGTCGAGGTCGAGCGGGCAGCCTTTCGCCTGTGCGGCGGCGAGTGCGTCGGCGAGGCTTGGCACTTCGACGAAGCCGAACCGCACCGTCACGTGCCACAGCCCGGCTTCGATCGCGCGCACTTCGGCGCGCTGTTCGGGTGCGACGCGCGGCACCTGCTCGAAGCGCACGGTGAGGCCGACCACGGTTTCCTGCAGCGCCCGCATCTGCGCCACGTGGCGCACCAGCACCGGCGGCACCGCGGCCTCGCTGCCGGTGAGGAAGATCGCCGTGCCAGGCACCCGCGGTATCCGCCCCGCCTCGAGCCGGGCGAGGAAGTGCGGCGGCGCTTCCTCGTGCTCGGCGAGCCGGGTGCGCAGCGCCGCGACGCCGCGATGCCAGGTGGTCATGATGACGAAGATCACCGCGCCGAGCACCAGCGGGATGTAGCCGCCCTCCTTGATCTTCAGCATGTTGGCGGCGAAGAAGGCGAGGTCGATCGCGAGAAACACGCCGGCCGCCGCGAGTGCCGCCGCCGCCGGCCAGCGCCAGACCTTGCGCATGACGTTGAACAGCAGCGCCGTCGTCAGCAGCATCGTGGTCGAGACCGCGCTGCCATAGGCGCCGGCGAGGCGATCCGAGCTGCCGAAGCCGGCGGTGAGCGCCAGCGTGCACGCCATCATCACCCAGTTCACGACCGGCACATAGATCTGCCCGTATTCCTCGTCCGAGGTCTGGCGTATGCCAAGGCCGGGAAACCAGCCGAGCTGCATCGCTTGGCGGGTCAGTGCGAATGCGCCGGTGATGATCGCCTGGCTCGCGATGATGGTCGCGACGGTTGCCAGGATCACCAGCGGCACCACCGCCCAGGCCGGGGCGAGCTTGAAGAACGGGTTGCCGGAGAGGTCGGGATGCTCGAGCAGCAGCGCCGTCTGACCGGCGTAGCTGAGCAGCAGCGCCGGCAGCACGAGGCCGAACCAGGCGCGCCGGATCGGCTGGCGGCCGACGCTCGCCATGTCGGCGTAGAGCGCCTCGCCGCCGGTCACCGCGAGGAACACGCCGCCGAGCACGACGAAGCTGTGCCAGCCGTCATGGGCGAGGAAGCCGATCGCCTGGCGCGGATCGATGGCGGCGAGCACCCGCGGCTCACGGATGACGCCGATGAGGCCGAGCAGCCCGATGGTGACGAACCAGGTCAGCATGATCGGCCCGAAGACGTGGCCGATGCGCTGGGTGCCAAAAGTCTGGCTGCCGAACAGCGCCACCAGTATGGCGAGCGCGCCCGGCAGCACGTAGGGCTTGAAGGCGTCGGTCGCGACGTTCACCCCCTCGAGCGCGCTCAGCACCGAGATCGCCGGCGTGATGATGCCGTCGCCATAGATCAGCGCGGCGCCGAACAGCCCCATGCCGACCAACACCGCAGCCGTGCGGCCGCCGCCGCCGATCAGCGACATCAGGGCGAGGATGCCGCCTTCGCCGTGGTTGTCGGCGCGCATGACGATCAGGCAGTATTTGATCGAGACGGTAACGACCAGCGCCCAGATGACGAGCGACAGCAGGCCGAGCGCTGCCGCCGCGTCCGGGTGGCCGCCGACCGTGCCGACAATCGTCTGGTAGGTGTAGAGCGGGCTGGTGCCGAGATCGCCGTAGACGATGCCTAAGGCGCCGAGCGCCAGCGTCGCGCCGCTGCGCGCGGGCGGTTTCGCGCCGCTGCGCGCGGGCGGTTTCGCGCCGCTGCGCGCGGGAGGTTTCGCGCTGTTGCGCGCGGGAGGTTTCGCGCCGCTGCGCGCGGGAGGTTTCGCGCCGCTGCGCGCCGGTGGCTTGGTCGCAGGATCGGCAGGCATGCGGCGCGTGCTCCGTGAGAGGGCCGGTCCCTCTTGCCTGACCCCGCGCCGGCGCGCCAGCCGCGAGCCGGGTGCCGGCTCTCGCCCTGGCGCCGGCTCGCGTCGTAGGAACAGGGGTGACAGCACGCGGAGCAGCATGACGCCACTCGTGATATCGGCCGCAGCGACGACGACGCGCCGGCGATCCTTTGCCGTCGTGCTGCTGATCGAGCTGTGGGAGCGGTTCGGCTATTACGGCATGCAGTCGATCCTGCTGCTGTTCATGGTGCAGCGGCTTGGCTTTGCCGACCGGCAGGCGAACCTGCTGTGGGGCGCCTTCGCCGCGCTGACCTACGCAGCACCCGCGCTCGGCGGCGTGCTCGGCGACCAGTTGCTTGGCACCAGGCGGACGATGCTGCTCGGCGGGGCGACGCTTGGCCTCGGCTACGTGCTGCTCGCGGTGCCGGGCGAGGGCGCCGGGCTGCTCTATCCCGCGATGGCGACCGTCGCCATCGGCAACGGGCTGTTCAAGTCGAACGCCGCCAACCTGGTGCGCCGCATCTACTCTTCTGACAACGGCGGCGACGACGCCGAGCTCGATGCCGCCTTCACGCTGTATTATATGGCGGTCAACGTCGGCTCGACGGTCTCGATCTTGCTGAGCCCGTGGCTCGCGGCCCGCTACGGCTGGCGGCTGTCGTTCGCGGTCAGCGCCGCCGGGCTCGGCTTCGGGCTCGCCGGCTACGCGCTGATGCGCCGGCGCGTCGCGGGGCTCGGCAACGCGCGTGACAACGCGCCGGTCGGGCGGGCCG
>CAXTSD010000118.1:0-7088 GCA_964246775.1 uncultured Acetobacteraceae bacterium
GTGACGTCGGCACTGAGCCCGGCCGCGCCCTGCTTGGTTGCAACCTGCAGCGCTCCGTCCCGCCAGCCCAGCCAGCGCGCGCCGGTCCTGAGCTCGACGCCAAGCGCATCGAGCCGTGCCAGCCAGGCGCGCAGCAGCGGCGTCGCCTTGAACGAGGCCGGAAACACGCGGCCGGAACTGCCGACGAAACTCGTCTCGCCGAGCCCGTCGCACCAGGCGCGCAGCGCCTCTGGCGGAAATGCCGCGAGCGCCGGCGCCAGTGCCGCCGCCGCCGCACCATAGTGCCGCAGCATCGCGGCAACCGGTTCCGCGCGGGTAAGGTTGAGCCCGCCACGCCCGGCAAACAGGAACTTTCGCGCCGGCGAGCCCAACTGTTCGAGCACCGTCACCCGAAGCCCGGCCTGCGCCAGCCGCTCCGCCGCGATCAGCCCGGCTGGCCCGGCGCCGATGACGACCGCGTGGCGCCGTTCTAGCAGCAGCGCAAGCCGCCGCCGACGCCGTATCGCCTGTCCTGCCGCTCGCGAAAGAATGCCTCGCGCGTCATCACCTCGGCATCGGGATGCTGCACTCTGCAATGCGCCGCATAGGCGTCGTAGTCCGGTATGCCGACCATCAGGTTGGCTGTCTGCCTCAACGCCCGGGCGAACCCGCGCAGCCTATTCTCCGGCGGGCAGTCGCAGATCATATCCGATCTCCCGGCTTGAGGGCCTCGGTTCGGCATAGGCGCTGAGCACCGCCATCGCGCCGCTCACCAGCATCACGATCACGACCAGCATGAAGGTCGCCGTCAGCCCGACATCGACATCGTCGTTCACGATGACCCGCCGCATCTCGCCCAGTGTCGCTGCCGGCGCCAGCACCGTGCCGGCCGCGACCGCCGCCCGATACCGCGCCGCGTGGGCGAGAAAGCCGACCGCCGGGCGGGCGTTGAACAGCTTCTCCGAGCCGGCGACAAGGGTGCAGACCGCGAGCCACAGCGTCGGAACGATGGTCACCGAGGCGAAACGCTGCCGCTTCATGCGAAACAGCACGACCGTGCACAGGGTCAGCGCGATCGCCGCCAGCATCTGGTTCGCGATGCCGAACAGCGGCCAGAGCGTGTTGATGCCGCCCAACGGATCGATCACGCCCTCAATGAGGAACCAGCCCCAGCCGGCGACGGCGATGGCGGTCGCGACGATGTTGCCCGTCCAGCTTTCGGTGCGCCGGAACGCCGGGATGGCGGCGCCGACCAGCTCCTGCACCATGAAGCGGGCCACCCGCGTGCCGGCGTCGACCGTGGTGAGGATGAACAACGCCTCGAACAGGATGGCGAAATGGTACCAGAACGCCATCAGCGCGCCGCCGCCAAGCAGGCCCGACAGGATCTGCGCCATGCCGACAGCGAGCGTCGGCGCGCCGCCGGCGCGCGACAGGATGCTGTGCTCGCCTACCGCGCGGGCGAGGCCGGTCAGAGTGTCGGCGGTCACCGGAAAGCCCATGCCGGAGATCACGCTCGCCGCGTGCACGGCGTCGGTGCCGACCAGCCCGGCCGGCGCGTTCATTGCGAAATACGCGCCCGGCTCGAGCACGCACGCCGCGATCAGCGCCATGATCGCGACCATCGACTCCATCAGCATCGCGCCATAGCCGATCAGGCGGATGTCGGTCTCCTCGGCGATCATCTTCGGCGTCGTCCCCGACGAGATCAGCGCGTGGAAGCCCGAAACCGAACCGCAGGCGATGGTGATGAACAGGAACGGGAACAGCGCGCCGGCGAATACCGGTCCGGTGCCGTCGACAAAGCGCGTCACCGCAGGCATGTGCAGGCCAGGCATCACGACCAGGATGCCGAGCGCGAGGGCGGCGACGGTGCCGATCTTGAGAAACGTCGACAGATAGTCGCGCGGCGCCAGCACCAGCCAGACCGGCAGCACCGAGGCGACGAACCCGTAACCGATCAGGATGAACGCGAGCGTCGTGCCGGAATACGTGAACAGCGGCGCCAGTTCCGGGCTGCTCGCCACCGCCTGCCCGGCTTCGATGGAGGCGAGCAGGAGCACAACGCCGATCAGCGACATCTCGAGTACCCGTCCCGGCCGCACATACCGGCTGTAGAGGCCCATCAGCACGGCAATCGGAACGGTCGCGAACACGGTGAACGTGCCCCATGGGCTGCCGGCCAGCGCCTTGACCACGACCAGTGCCAGCACCGCGAGCAGTATGGTCATGATCAGCAGCACGCCCACCGAGGCGACCAGCCCCGCAAACGGGCCGATCTCGGTCCTGATCATCTCGCCGAGCGACCGGCCGTCCCGGCGCGTCGAGGCGAACAGCACGATCATGTCCTGCACCGCGCCGGCGAACACGACGCCGACCAGTATCCACAACGTGCCGGGCAGGTAGCCCATCTGCGCCGCCAGCACCGGACCAACCAGCGGACCGGCGCCGGCGATCGCCGCGAAATGATGGCCGAACAGCACAACCCGATCGGTCGGCACGTAGTCGAGGCCGTCCGGGCGGCGGACCGCCGGCGTCGGTCGGCCGGCGTCGAGCCGGAGCACCGAGCGGGCGATGAACAGGCTGTAGAAGCGGAACGCGATCAGGTAGGTGCAAACCGCGGCGACGACCAGCCACAAGGCGTTCACCGTCTCGCCGCGCCCGAGGGCGATGACGCCGAGCGACACCACGCCGAGCCCGGCCAGCGCCAGCCAGATCAGCGTCGATGCGGCACTCATCCCGCCCGCGCGCGCCGTCCGCATGACGAACCCTCCTCCGCTACCCTGATCGACGCCTGGCAGGGCCGTGTCGGGCGCTGGCTTGCCAACGTCATGGGCCAAACCCGCCTGGCTGTCACCTGGTGTTCCGAACCGTCAGCTCGCGCCCTGATCCGTCGCTGGGTGGTCCATTCGGCTCAGACCCGCGACGCTCTCGATGCGGGGCGATCGATACGCCTCGACCCAGTACAGCGGCCGCGCTTTGGTCTCGTTGAACACTCGGCCGAGATATTCCCCGACGACGCCCAGTGTCATGAGCTGCGCGCCGCCCAGGAACAGGATGACCGCCATCAGGCTCGGATAGCCGGGGACCGCATTGCCGACGAGCAGCGTGCGCAGGATGATCAGGCTGCCATAGGCTGCGGCGAGGACGGCAACGAGCAGACCTAGATAGGTGGCCGCCTTGAGCGGCATGACGGTATAGCTCGTGATGCCCTCGACGGCGAAATTCCACAGCCGCCAGTAGCTCCAGCTGCTGCTGCCGCGAAAGCGCGCCGCGCGATCATAAGGCACTGCCTTGCTCGGGAAACCGACCCAGGCGAACAAGCCCTTCATGAACCGGTGCTGCTCACGCATCTGCAACAGGGCAGCCAGCGCACGAGCGCTGATCAGCCGGAAGTCACCCGTATTCTGAGGCAGTTGCGTGCCACCAGCGCCAAGCCGCCGCATCAGGCGGTAGAATGTCTCGGCGGTGAAGCGCTTCAGCCAGGTGTCGCCGTCGCGGGTGCGACGTTGCGCGTAGACCATGTCGTACCCGGCGCGCCACTCGACGATGAGCTCGGGGATGAGCTCGGGCGGGTCCTGCAGATCGGCATCGATGACGATCACCGCCTCGGCGCGGACGTGGTCGAGCCCCGCCGTCAGCGCGATCTCCTTGCCGAAATTGCGTGACAGGTTGACGAGTGCGACGTGCGGGTCACGGTCATGCAGCGCCTCGAGACGGGTCAGGGTGCGGTCGGTGCTGCCGTCGTTGACGTAGATGACGCTCCAGGTCAGGCCAAGCGGCGCCATGACGCCGACAAGCCGAGCGTGGAATGCCTCGATGCCGGTTTCTTCATTGAAGCAAGGCACGACGACGCCGATGGCAACGGCGCGGCCTGTCATCCCTGACGCTCCCAGCCATGCGCGCCTTCCCGCCAGTAGCTGGACGCGAGGCCCGCTTCGCGCGAGGCGCGCCAGCGCAGGCGCGCAGCGGCGAGGGCTGCTGGCGAGCCGCCGTCGAACAGGTCGAAGATGCGTTCGTAGCCATCGACCGACACCGGTTCGACGGCATCGATCAGGAACAGATAGCGCGCGGCGTTGACCGGCTCGCCGTGTGTCGCGAGCCAGATCGGCTGGCGTGCCGCCGACCCGCCGGCGCCGACGCCGGTGCCGGTGCCGTGCGGCAGCCAGTCCGGCTCCTCGCTCAACCAAAGCGCCTGGTCGAGCGCCTCGACCGTGGCCTGGTTCGGGCACAGCACCAGCGCCCGCTGTCCGGCCTGCAGGGTTCGGCCGAGCAGCTTGGCGAGCGCACGATCAGCAGTCGTACGAGTCAGGTGATAGTAGCCGAGGTCCGGCATCAGGCCTCAAATGCGTCGCGCACCATCTGGTCGAGCAGGCGCACGCCGAACGCGGTCGCGCCCTTGGGCGTGATCGGCCCGTCCTTGGTCGCCCACGCGGTCCCGGCAATGTCCAGATGCGCCCAGGGCTTGCCGTTGGTGAAGCGTTGCAGGAATTGCGCGGCGGTGATCGAACCGCCGGCACGACCGGCGCCGATATTCTTGATGTCGGCGATGTCCGAGCGGATCTGCTTGTCGTAAGCCTCGCCGAGCGGCATCCGCCACACCCTCTCGCCGGTCGCCACCCCGGCGCTGAGGAGCTGGGCGGACAACGCGTCGTCGTTGCTGAACAGCCCGGCATGCTCGTGACCGAGGCTGACGATGATGGCGCCGGTCAGGGTCGCGAGATCGATCATGAAACGCGGATCGAATTTCTGTTGCGCATACCAGAGCACGTCGCCGAGGACGAGGCGGCCTTCGGCGTCGGTGTTGAGCACCTCGACCGTCTGGCCCGAATAGCTGGTGACGACGTCGCCGGGGCGCATCGCCGTGGCGGAGGGCATGTTCTCGACCAGCCCGACCAAGCCGACGGCGTTGACCCTGGCGCGGCGGCCGGCGAGAGCGGCCATCAACCCGACGACGGCGCCTGACCCCGCCATGTCCCACTTCATGTCTTCCATGCCGGCGGCCGGCTTGATGCTGATGCCGCCGGTGTCAAACGTCACGCCTTTGCCGATGAAAGCGAGCGGCCGCCCCTCGTCGCTGTCAAACGCCGCATCCAGCCCGCGCCATTGCATGACGACGACGCGCGGCGCCCTGGCGCTGCCCTGGCTTACGCCCAGCACCATGCCGAAGCCGAGCGCCTCAAGCTCCTGCTGGCCGAGCACCTCGACGGTGAGGCCGAGCCCGCCGAGCTTCACGATGCGGTCGGCCATTTCTGCCGGGAAGAGCACGTTCGGCGGCTCCGAGACGAGGTCGCGGGCGATGAAGACGCCGTGCGCGACAGCGCGGCGGTCGGACCAGGCCGCCGTTACGCCGTCATCCGCGGTGAGCAGGGTGAGCGAACTCAGCCGTGGCTTGTCCTCCGCCTCGCGCGTGCGGTAGAGGCCGAAGTTGTAGGCGCGCAGCACGGCCCCGAACGCGACGTCGGCGATGCGTGCCGCCGACAGGGCGTCGGCCGCGACCGTCACCTCGGCATCCTTGCCGAAGGCCACGGCGAGCGCGCCGCCCGCCTCCTCCGCCCGGCTCTGATCGAGCTCGCTTGCCTTGCCGAGGCCGACGACCACGACCCGCTCAAGGCCGCCGCCCGGCGCCAAAATGGTGCAGCTCTGGCCCTTCTTGCCGCTGAACTCCGCGACCTTAAGGGCGCGTGAGATGGCGCCGCCGATGGCCTCATCCGCCGCCCTGGCCAGGCCCTGCAGCTCCTCGTCCTCGCCACAGAACAGGCCTAGCGCCCCTGTGGCGGGCAAATCCGGCTGGGCGAAACTGATGGCGAGCATGGCGGAGGTCCCGATCTGGTGCCGGGCGGCAAAGCCGACCGCCCGTCATTTTGAAAGGCGGCGCTAGCTGGTAGTGTAGCAGCGCGCCTTGCCTTGACCAGGGCACGGCAGATTTTGCCACAGCGCGCCCGGAAGGCTGATCCGCCAGATGTCGAACGCAGTTTCCTCCACCGACGATCCAGGATTGCTCGCTCTCGCCGCCGAACTCGTCGCCGAGGCCGCCTCGCTCATCATGCAGATGCGCGATCGTGGCGTATCGGTGCGCACGAAGCCGGATCACTCGCCGGTGACGGAGGCCGACGAAGCGGCGGAGACGCTGATACTCGAGGGCCTGAGGCGGTTGACGCCGGACATTCCGGTCATCGCCGAGGAGGAGGTCTACGCCGGCAAGGGCGAGGCCGCGAGCCGGGATGCCTGGCTGGTCGACCCGCTCGACGGCACACGCGAGTTCGCCGCCGGGCGGATAGACTTCACGGTCAACATCGGCCTGGTGCGGCAGGGCAGGGCGGTGCTCGGCGCCGTCGCTCTGCCGGCGCATGGTCAGCTCTACGGCGGCATCGTCGGTCAGGGCGCCTGGCGGCGCGTCGGGGGCGTGCAGCAGGCGATACGCGCGCGAACTCCGCCGGAGGCCGGCCTCGACGTGTATGCGTCCCGACACTACGCGGACGACCCGGCGCTGCCGGCGTTTCTCGCCGGACGGCCGGTGCGGTCGATCACCCATATCGGCTCGGCGGTGAAGTTCTGCCGGCTCGCCGAAGGGCTCGGCGACCTGTTCCCCCGCTTCGGACGCACGATGGAATGGGACACCGCGGCGCCGCAGGCCGTGCTCGAGGCTGCTGGCGGCACCGTCGCGCTTATGGACGGCACGCCGTTGCTTTACGGCAAGCCACGCCACGAGAACCCGGCATTTTGCTGCACGGGTGCGTGACCGAGCGCCTGGCGGGTCCCGCCGGGGTCGAACGGGCGGCGGCCTTGCTTGCCTCCGGCGGGCTGGTCGCCTTCGGCACGGAGACGGTCTACGGACTCGGCGCGGATGCGACGGATGGCGCCGCCGTCGCGCGGATTTTCGAAGCCAAGGGACGGCCGCGCTTCAATCCCCTGATCTGCCACTACCCTGACGCGCAATCGGCGTTTGCCGAGGTCGAGCCGAGCGGCTTGGCGGAGCGCCTGGCGGGCTTTTTCTGGCCCGGGCCGCTGACCCTGGTGCTGCTGAGGCGTCGCGATTGTCCGGTCAGCCTGCTGGCCAGCGCCGGGCTCGACACGGTCGCGGTGCGAGTGCCGGCGCGGCCCGAGGC
>CAXTSD010000119.1:0-7063 GCA_964246775.1 uncultured Acetobacteraceae bacterium
AAGGCAAGGGGCTTTGCCCCTTGACCCCATCAAAGGCGGAGCCTTTGAAATCCTTCATAAAGAAAACCCAGCGAAAACAGCATTATCTGAAAACGGCGGCTCACCTCGGGCGTGTTCTCTCGCGTCCGGCATAAACGACGACGCAGCCCTTCGTGCATTCGGTGTCGTTCGGCGTGACGGAAAGCGGCACGAAGACGCGGTTGTTGCGGCTGTCCGCCGCCACGGAGTGACCGATCGCGGCACTCGGCGTCGCCAGGTTGGTGACGAACGTGTCCGTCACCGCATCGATCACGCCGATCGACGAACCGCCTTTGGCGGGCGGATTGAAGATCGCGCCGAGATAGAATTTCTGGTCGCCAGGATTGAACCAGACCTCGTCCGAACCGGACACCCCGGTGACGTTCGCCAGCACCTTGCCGTTGCGCGCATCCAGGATCTGCGAGCCGTTGGTCAACCCGCAGCCGAGCAGCAGGTGCTGCGACGGGCCAAGCGCGAGCCCGTTGGCGCCGCAGCCGCTGACGGCGAACCGGGCAACCTCGGCGATCCGACGCGGATCAACCACCGAAACCGCGCCGCTGTTCGGGTCCGGACCCACCTGCGGCAGACTGACCAGGAACTGTCCGGTGGCCGGATCATAGACCGAGGCGCCGATGCCGCCGGCGTCGTTATAGACGATCTGGCCGAGCACGTGACGGTCTGAGCGCACCGTCGAGATGATGGTCACGTAAGGCGGCGTGGTGTCGCCGTTGCCGACCAGCAGGACGTGGTCGCGCGCATCGTAGGACATCTCGTCGGCGCGCCCGTCCTCAGCCGCGGTGTGGCCCGGCAGCGTCGTCGGTATGGTTGCGACGATCTTGCCGGAAAACAGGTCGACGACCTTCACCGTGCTGTCGCCGTCGGCGACCCAGACCTCGCCCTTGCCGGTGCTGGCGATGCCGTTCGGGCCGGACAGGCCGTATTGCGGCGCGCCGGTCGCATCAAGCGGCGTGCCGGTAAACCCGCCGATCTGCGCGGCGACGCTGGCGGTCCGGCTGTCGATCACGTCGAGCGACGCGTTCGAGCGGTCGGCGACATAGATCAGCGGCAGCTTCGGATCGGCAAAGGTGCCGTCGAAGCTGGTGAGCGGATTGCCCGGGATCTGGATCGTCGCGATGCGCGTGTAGGTTTCGCGGGATGCGGCATCCGGCCGCCGCGCGAGGCTTGCCAGCACTCCGCGGTCTTCGGCTCGCGCGCCGACCGTCGTCGCGAGCAGCAGCGCCAGGTTGACGCCGGCCAGCAAGGCCAGGCGTTGGCATGATCCTGTTTTCATGTGTCACGTTCCCCTTTTCGGGGAAACCTATCACCTCCGGATCGTTCCGGCGAGCGCGGCGACTGACTAATCCAGCCCCGATTCCTCGCCGGCGGTGCCGACCTCGCGAACGCCGTCGATGTCGGCGAGGGCGGCGATCAGGTGCGAGACCGGCCGCTTGCCCTTTACCTGCATGTACAGCCCCACCGTGCCCGTGCCGGCGGCCCGCTCCGGCTCGACGCCTTCGACATCGGCGAGGTCTTGCGCCGCCTCCGCGGCCCCGCCTTGGTCGCGATCGATGCGCACGTGGTCGATGGCGAAGCGCCGCTCGGTGCAAACAATCAGTATGCGGCGCAGCAGCCCGCGCCCGTCCTCGTACGAGATGCGGAGCTCGGTCGACACGCGCTGCGGCCGGCCGCCGATCCAGCGCGGCAACCGGCGGACCAGCCTCGGGAACGCCAGCATGATGACGAAGTGGCCCGCCGTCGTCGCCACCGCCAGCACCGGCAGGCCGGCGCCGCACGCCATGCCGAGCGCCGCGGTGAGCCAGATCGACGCCGCCGTGGTCAGCCCGCGCACCACGTCGCGGCGCATGAAGATCACCCCGCCGCCGATGAAGCCGATGCCCGACACCACCTGCGCCGCCACACGCGACGGATCGAGCACCACCAGGCCCGGCCGCAGCACGGTGTCGAAGCCGTGCTTGGAGACGATCATGAACAGCGCCGCCGACACGCCGACCAGGGCGTAGGTCCGCAGCCCGGCGCTCTTCTGCTTGACCTCGCGCTCGAGCCCGACCAGCGCCGACAGCACGAACGCCAGCGTCAACTCGCCCAGCTGCGGCAAGCCCAGTTGAAGCAAGCCCTGTCCGCTCAATCCGACACACCTCCAGCAGCCTCAAGCCGGTCCACGTCACGCGCTGGCCGCCGAGGCGCCTGCCCGGCGCGAATTTGCGCTGAGAGCCCGTTTGGTAATGCTACTGTGACGGCCATCCGACGCGGCTTTTCTGCGCGCCGAGGCTCACGGCCCACAAGGCCGCTCCGCGCCGAGGCTCGAAAACCCACGCCGGGCGGCGCGTAAAACGCGCCTCTGGCTCGCCGCAGCGCATTCTCAAACGGGCTCTGAGCGCATCGCCTCGCGCCCGAGTTCCGCCCGCCGCGCTTCCGCTCCGCCGCGCCGCATGCGACAGCTACGGTATCGGAGGGTCGCGCATGGCGGAGGGCGGAGCGGCGGGCGTTGCGGCGAGGCAGCGCCATCCGCGCTTCTTCTCCTGGACCAGCCTGCTGCTGATCACCCCGCTCTGCGTGCTCGGCGCCATCGTCGGCATGCAGGTGCTGGTGCGGCTCGGCGTCACCACCAATACGGCGCTGATCGGCGCCCTGGCGGCGATGGGCCTCGGGCGGCTGCCGATCGCCGCCCTGTCGCGCTACCGCGACATCCACGTGCAGAACCTGGCCCAGAGCGCGATCTCCGCCTCGACGTTCGGGGCGGCGAACAGCCTGCTGCTGCCGATCGGCATCCCGGTCGTGCTCGGCCGGCCGGACCTGGTGCCGGCGATGCTGGCCGGCGCGGTGGCGGCGATGCTGCTCGACGCGACGCTGCTCTACCGCATGTTCGCCTCCGACGTGTTTCCCGCCCACGGCGCCTGGCCCCCCGGCGTCGCCGCGGCGGAGGCGATACGCGCCGGCGACGAAGGCGGCCGCAAGGCGGTCGTGCTCGGCGCCGGCCTCGGCCTCGGCGTGCTCGGCTCCGCCTGCGGCATCCCGATGGCCGGCTTCGGCGTCGCCTTCATCGGCAACGCGGCGGCACTCGCCGCCTTCGGCGCCGGGCTGCTCGCCCGCGGCTACCAGCGAGCGTTGTTCAACCGTCCGCTGTTCGCCGGCCTCGTCCCCGGCGGCGACATCGAGCACGCCCACATCGCGCAGGGCATGATGCTCGGCGCCGGCCTCGTCGCACTGGTCCAGGTCGCGCTCACCATCATCCGCCGCCCATCCGCGTCGGCAAAGGACGAGGCGGGGCCGAACCCGCGCCAGCTGCGCGCGACACTCGGCCTCGGCGCCGGCCTCTACCTCCTCATCGCCGCCGGGCTCGCCGCGCTCGGCGGGCTCGCCGGCGGCATGAGCCCCGTCATGCTGGCGCTGTTCGTCGCCTACGCCGCCTTCGCCGCCCTGCTGCACGAGCTCATCATCGGGCTCGCCGGCATGCATTCCGGCTGGTTCCCGGCCTTCGCCGTCGCCGTCGTCTCGCTCGCCATCGGCATACTGATCGGCTTCCCGCCGCCCGCGCTCGCCTTGCTGGTCGGCTTCACCGCCTCGACCGGCCCGGCCTTCGCCGACATGGGCTGCGACCTGAAGGCCGGCTTCCTGCTCCGCGACGAAGGCGCCGACCCCGAGTTCGAGCGCGACGGACGCCGCCAGCAATACTTCGCCGCGATGTTCGCCCTCGTCGTCGCCGCACTCACCGTGCTGGTGCTCTATCCCGGCTACTTCGCCCGCGGCGAGGTGGCGCCGGTCGACCGCGTGTTCGTCGCCGCGATCCACGCCGGCAGCAGCCCCGCCGTCGCGCGCGCGCTGTTCCTCTGGGCGATCCCCGGCGCCGCGCTGCAAGCCATCGGCGGCTCGCGCCGCCAGCTCGGCGTGATGTTCGCAACCGGCCTGCTACTCAATTCGCCGCTCGCCGGCTGGGCGGTGCTGACCGGCATCGCCTGCCGCCTCGCCTGGCAGCGCCTCGCCGGCCCCGCCGGACGCACCGACATGGAGGTATTCGCCGCCGGCTCGATCGCCGGCGACGCCCTGTTCAGCTTCGCCGGGTCGCTCATCCGGATCTGAGCGACGATCCGAGCGACGCTTTCAAGAGCGGGCGTCTCAGCCGGTTGAACGGGATGCCGCGAGCGTGCAGCAGAAGGCATTACGGCGTTGTTCTCCAACCATTCCGGTGCCGATAGGATTAGCACAGAGATGCGCAACATACGCCTGTGTTAAGTGTTTCTGAGCTACTGGCTCACCCCGCCTTCCGGGCAGGCCCTGTAGTACTGGCCACCGCAGGCGTTTCCTTGTGATCGAGGTCGCGGACTTTCCTGAAACGGGCGCGGACTGCATTCACCGCCTCCGCGTCATCCAGCAAAGTTAAGTAGTGTTGCTGGCTACGTGGGCACGTGACACCGCTCAGCCTCATGCCCGGCTTCCACTGCTTGGGAATAGGCTCAAGCCGCGTGCGGCAAGCGGGGCAGAGCACCGCCTGCCCATTCTCGATGTGGCGGACAACCTCTATGCTGCTTAGCTCGATGGCCACAACAGTCATGGGGCACCTCCGAATGGATTTTTGCCTTGGGGTAAGTCTGGGTAAACGTGAACGCATCGTCAGCCACGATCAACGAGGCATCGAGCATCACCGCCGCCTCCGTCACCGGCAACGGCAACGCGATCAACCTCGGCTCCGGTGACGCGATCGGCGTGACCGGCGCCAACAACGTCGTGACCGCAGGCAACGACACCATCAATCTTGGCCCGGATACAAGCGTCACCGTGCGAGGAAACGGCGACAGGCTCGCTCTTGGCGGTCAGCTTGACACCGCCGTCATAACGGGCACAGGCGTCGTGGTGAACGGCATATCACCAACCACCACATCCTCGATCGGAACTTTCGCCACGGATGCCAATGGCAACCTGCGTCAGGCACGGGCGACTTCGCGCACGGCATGGTCGAGACGCTGGCGCAGCTCGGCATCACCGCGATCGATCTCAACCCGACCCTCGCAACCAAGCTCGACAACGGCAACCTGGTCTACGGCACCGACACGTTCACGGCCGGAAGCCACACCGGCGCCGTCGCCCAGATCGGCCTGACATACGACCAGAATACGCTCTATCCGACGACCAACGCCTAGACGCCAGCCGCGAACTCTCGCCATGGACTGCGTCTGCGGGGCGCCTGCCCCCGGTCCAGGGCAGAGCCTGGCCGTGCCCTCTCAAGCCACCTTCTGCGCCGGCAGGATGCGGTTGAGCACGCCGTCGCGGGCGACGACGACGTGGTAGGCGACGCCGAGCAGGTGCAGCACGACGAGCGCGTAGACGAACCATTGGCCGACCACGTGCACGTTGCCCGCCGCCTCGTGCAGCCACGGCGACGGGCCGATCACCGGCACGTCGAACAGCGCAAAATACGGGATCGGGTGCTTGCCGGTGGCGCTCCACAGATAGCCGCTGATCGGCATCACCAGCAGCACGGCGTAGAGCAGCCAGTGGTTGGCGCGGGCGAGCAGGGCGACGAGCGGGCCGGCCCGCGCGCCGCGCGGCGGCGCCGGGTGGGTCGCGCGCCCGGCCAGCCGCACGACCACGCTGGCGAGCGCCGGGAGCCCGATCGAGGCGTGCGCCCGCCGCAGCGTGCGGCCGGTCGGATCCTCGTCGGGCAGGCTGGTCATCACCCAGGCGATCGGCAGGATGGCGGCGATCAGCAGCGCGGTGATCCAGTGAAACGCCATCGCGGCCGCGGTGTAGCGCCGGGTTCCCCGGGGCGCGAGCGGAACGGCGGCGGTCGGCATCGGCACCTGCGCTTGCGACATCGGCGGTCTCCCCTGCTTGCCGGAACGGGTCGGCTTCACCCCAGCCGGGCATCGGCGAGGGCCGCGAGCCGGGCGAGCATCGCCCCCAGCATCCGCTCCCAGGAAAACAGCGCCGCGTGCGCTCGGCAAGCCTCGCGCCGCGCCGCCCGTGCCTCGCGGTCCTCGTCGAGCACCTCGCGCAGCGCGCGATGCAGGTCGGAGATCGAGTACGGGTCGAAATACACGCAGGCGTCGCCGCCCGCCTCGGGCATGCTGGAGCTGAACGAGGCGACGCAGGGCGTGCCGACGGACAGGCTCTCCAGCACCGGCAGCCCGAACCCCTCGAAGAACGACGGGTAGATCGTCGCGTCAGCGTTGACCAGCAGCTTGTACTTCTCGTACTCGCTGACATAGCCGGTGAACACGACACGCCCCGCCTCGATCGCGCGGGCGAGTGCGGGGTGCGACGGCCGCGCCTGCTGCAGCCAGCCGAGCCGGCCGGCGATCACCAGCCGCCGGCGGTCGAGCAGCGACGGGCTGCGCTCTATGCAATCGAGCACGCGGGCGATGTTCTTGCGCGGCTCGCGGGTGCCGAGCACCAGCAGGTACGGCTCGATCGCCGCCGTGCCCAGCTCGTTCCAGGCCGACAAGGCAAAGCGCGCCGGCCAGGCGACGCCGTTATGCACCGCCTGCACCCGCGCCGGATCGAGCCCGAGATAGCCGACGAGGTCGGCGCGCACCGCGTCCGAGACGCAGAAGGTGACGTCGTTCGTCGCAAGGTCGTCGAGCAGCACCTGCATGTGGTGGTCGATATTCGCCTGCAGGTGGAATTGCGGCGTGATCAGCGTCGACAGGTCGTGCACCAGGTTGCACTCGACGTCGAACACGCCGCGCACGCGCTTGGCCGACGGGTTGATGCCGATCGACAGCCGGTCAGCGGCAGGCAGCAACGGCCCGGCGACGGCGCGGCCGTCGTGGAAGGCGGGCGACAGGAACACGCCGCTGTTGCGCGCCAGCGCGTCGTCCACCGCCGCCGCCAGGATCTCGAAGCTCTCGAAGAAGAAGCGCGCCCGCGGCACCATCCGGCGCAGCAGCCGGGCGAGGGCGGCGGCGACGACCGGTATGCCGGTCCACTGCTCGTCGAACAGCGGCGAGACGTCGAACCACAGATCAAGCCGCCGGTCCGCCTCAAGACGCGCCGCCAGCGCCGCGAGCGCCGCGAGCGCCGTCGGCCC
>CAXTSD010000120.1:0-7060 GCA_964246775.1 uncultured Acetobacteraceae bacterium
GCCGCACTGCGCGAGGCGGCGGCCCGGCTTGACCGGGCGGCGCTCGCGGCCGGGCGCGCGGTCGATCGCTCGGTCGCGGCACGCGTCATCCTTGAACTGTCCGAAGTCGATGAAGCTTGCGTGGCGACGCCGCCGGCCGACTCACGCGCGGCGCCGCACTTGCTCTAGGATCGCAGCATGAGCAGCGTCAGCGCCGGTGAGACCAGGACCGAGACCAGGACCTCGGGCGACCATTCGAGGGCGCGCAAGCTTAAGGCGCCGTCGCGCCAGGCCGCGCGCGCCCCGCAGATCGCGGCGGACAGCCCGCAACGCTTCATAAATCGGGAGCTGTCCTGGCTCGCCTTCAACAGCCGGGTCGTCGAGGAGGCGGAGAACACGCGTCACCCGCTGCTCGAGCGGCTGCGCTTCGTCTCGATCAGCGCCTCCAACCTCGACGAGTTCTACTCCGTCCGCGTCGCCGGGCTGATCGGCCAGGCGCGCGCCGGCATCGGCTCGGTCTCGCCGGATGGCCGCACCCCGGAGCAGCAGCTCGCCGACGTGACCGAGGAGGCGCGCCGGCTGCTCGACAAGCAGCAGAGCGTCTGGGTCGAGCTGCGCGGCCTGCTGGCGAGCAACGGCATCGAGGTGTGCGATCCGGCACGGCTGTCGGAGGCGGATCTGCGCTGGCTCGACGCCTGGTTCATGGAGCGCGTCTTCCCGGTGCTGACGCCGCTCGCGATCGATCCGGCGCATCCGTTTCCGTTCATTCCGAATATGGGCCTGGTGATGGTGCTGCAGCTGCAGCACGCCGATGACCGCCAGATGATGCGCGGCCTGATCCCGCTGCCGGCGCAGGTCGACCGGTTCATCCGCCTGCCGGTCGATACCAGCGGGCGGTCGCCGGCGGAGGCCGCCGCCTCGCCGAAGACGATCCGCTTCCTGATGCTCGAGGACCTCGTCCGCCTGTTCCTCGACCGCCTGTTCCCCGGCTTTCACGTGGTCGGGCAGGGATTGTTCCAGTTGATACGCGATACCGACGTCGAGTTCGCCGAGGAGGCGGAGGACCTCGTCCGCTCCTACGAGACGGCGCTGAAGCGCCGGCGCCGCGGCGTCGTCATCCACCTCGCCGTCGATGCCGGCACGCCGGCCGACCTGGTGGCGCTCGTCGTCGACGAGCTGGAGGTGCCGCCGGAAGAGCTTGACCTCACGCATGGGCTGCTCGGCGTGGTCGACGTGAAGCAGCTGATCGTCGACGACCGGCCGGATCTGCTGTTCCCGCCCTACACGCCGCGCTTTCCAGAGCGCATACGCGATTTCGGCGGCGACTGCTTCGCCGCGATCCGCGCCAAGGACATCATCGTCCACCATCCGTTCGAGAGCTTCGACGTCGTCGTGCAGTTCCTGCGCGAGGCGGCGCAGGACCCGGCGGTCATCGCCGTGAAGCAGACACTCTACCGCACCAGCCGCGACAGCCCGATCGTCAAGGCGCTGATCGAGGCGGCCGAGGCCGGCAAGTCGGTGACGGCACTCGTGGAGCTGCGCGCCCGCTTCGACGAAGAAGCCAACATCCGCCTCGCGCGCACGATGGAGGCGGCGGGCGTGCAGGTCGTCTACGGCTTCGTCGAGCTGAAGACGCACGCCAAGATCAGCCTGGTGGTGCGTCGCGAAGGCGGCTCGATGCGCTCGTATGCGCATTTCGGCACCGGCAACTACCATCCGATCACGGCGCGCATCTACACCGACCTCAGCTTCTTCACCTCTGACCCGGAGCTGACGCGCGACGCGGCGCGGCTGTTCAACTACATCACCGGCTATGCCCGCCCGGCGCGGATGGACGCCGTCGCCTTCAGCCCGCTGACCACGCGACTGACGCTGATCGAGCTGATCGACAAGGAGATCGCCTTCGCCGGCGAGGGGAGGCCGGCCACCATCTGGCTGAAGATGAACTCGCTCGTCGACATCGAGCTGATCGACAAGCTGTATGCGGCGTCGCGCGCCGGGGTGCAGGTGATGGCGGTGATCCGCGGCATCTGCTGCCTCAGGCCCGGGGTGCCCGGCCTGTCCGAGAACATCCGCGTGAAATCGATCGTCGGGCGGTTTCTCGAGCACGCGCGCATCTGCGCGTTCGGCAACGGTCACCGGCTGCCGAGCCGGCAGGCCTCGGTCTGGATCAGCAGCGCCGACTGGATGGCGCGCAACATGGACTGGCGTGTCGAAACCCTGCTGCCGGTCCGCAACCCGACGGTGCATGCGCAGGTGCTGGACCAGATCATGGTGATCAACCTGAAGGACACGCTGCAATCGTGGGAGCTCAACGCCGACGGCAGCTGGCAGCGGGTTGACGGCGGCCCGAGGCCGGTCAGCGCGCATCACTACTTCATGACCAACCCTTCGCTCTCCGGCCGCGGCTCGGCGCTGCACGGTCCGGTCTCGCCAGTGGCGCGGCCGATGCCGCGACGGCAGGATCGGATGCTGCAGGACTGAGCGCCTGCTGGCGCGTGTGCCCGCCTCTGCTACAGAACGAGAGTGACCTCAACCGCGCGGGGCCAGACCG
The DNA here is from genome assembly GCA_964246775.1 of uncultured Acetobacteraceae bacterium. Taxonomy (GTDB): domain Bacteria; phylum Pseudomonadota; class Alphaproteobacteria; order Acetobacterales; family Acetobacteraceae; genus CAXMMR01. The sequence goes on from CAXTSD010000120.1 coordinate 2,534, forward strand.
GCATGGACAGCAGTGATGTCGCGAGCCGAGCCGAGCCGAGCCGGGCCGAGCCGAGCCGCTCGGCGGTGGTGGATCTGGGATCGAACTCGGTGCGGCTCGTCGTCTTCGAGGGCCGCGGCCGCAACCCGGTGCCGATCTTCAACGAAAAGGCGGTGCTGCGGCTCGGCAGGGGCCTGCAGGACAGCGGGCGGCTGAACGAGGACGGCGTGCGCCAGGCGCTCGCGGTGATGACGCGCTATCACGCGGTCGCCAAGGCGATGGGTGCGGCGCCGTTCGAGGTGCTGGCGACGGCGGCGGTGCGCGACGCGACGAACGGGCGCGAGTTCGTGGCTGGCCTCAAGGCGCGGATGCCGGGGGTTGCGATACGCATCCTCTCCGGCGAGGAGGAAGCGGCGCTGTCGACCGCCGGCGTGCTCTGCGGCATTCCGGACGCGCGCGGGCTGATCGCCGACATCGGCGGCGGCTCGCTCGAGCTGGTGCGTCTCGGGCAGCCAGAGGCCGTCGGCGCACGAACCCTGCCGCTCGGCGTCATCCGGCTGTCCGATCGCGCCGGCGGCGACATCGCCCGCGCCCGCGCGATCGCCGAGCAGGAGCTCGCCGCCGTGCCCTGGCTTGCGGGTTGCGCCGGCGAGACGCTCTATCTGGTCGGCGGCGCCTGGCGCACCCTGGCCCGCATCCACATGGAGCAGACCGGCTATCCACTTGCGATCATCCATCGCTACACCCTCGATCACGCTCAGGCGCGTGACCTCGCGGGTGTCGTCTCGACGATGAGCCGGCGCGTGCTCGAGCGTCAGGCGGGCGTGTCGCGCCGGCGCGTCGAGGACCTGCCGTTTGCCGCGGTGGTGTTGCGGCGCCTGCTGCGCGCCTCGGCGGCCTCGCGCTGCGTGTTCAGCGCGACCGGGCTGCGCGAGGGCTGGTTCATGCAGCACGTGCCCGAGGCGGCGCGGCGGCAGGATCCGCTGCTCGCCGCGGGACGCGAGATGGCGCAGCGCTACGCGCGCACGCTGGCGCTGCCACCGCATTTGGTCGCCTGGACCGCGCCGCTGTTTGACGCGGCCGAGGCCAAGGAGCAGCGGGTGTTGCGCGAGGCGGCTTGCTGGATGTCGGACATCGGCAGCTACGATCACCCCGAGTATCGTGCCGAACAGGCGTATGAGCGGGTGCTGCGTCAGCCGGGCGTCGCACTTGATCACGCCGCGCGCGCCTTCCTCGCGATCACCCTGGCGCTGCGCTACGAGGCGGAACCGGACATGGCGTTCCTCGATCCGGCGCGACGCCTGCTTGACCTTGCAAGCCTCGGACGGGCGGAAATCCTCGGCACCGCGCTCCGTCTCGCCTACACCGTATCGGGCGGCACGGTCGAGCTGTTGGCGCGAACCGGGCTCAGGCGCGACGGCCAGCGGCTCGTGCTGAGCCTGGCCGAGGGTGCTGGCGTGTTCGCCGGCGACAGCGTCAACCGCCGGCTCGAGCGGCTTGCCCAGGCGGCCGGCCTGGAGGCGCGGACAGAGACGGTGTGAGGGCGCGAACCCGCACGCCGCTCAACGCGAGCCGCCGAACATCGCGCCTGCCGCGCGCGTGACCTCGAGCCGATAGCGCTGGTTCAGCGGCGGCGTGCGCGAGTGGTAGTCGCCGATCGAGCGCATCAGATCGCCGCCGGTCTCGTCCAGATGCGCGCGCAGTATGGCGCCGGCGGCGGCGATGTTGAAGCAGGCGTCGTCGATCAGGCGCTGACGCACCGTCGTCGTCGGCAGCGCGGTGAAGCGCGCCAGCGGCAGCACCCAGACCGTGTTGATCTGCATGACGCCGAGATCCTGGCTGCCGTTCGCGTTGGCATGGACACGCCCCACCGCGCCACCCTCGACCGCCTGGATCGATGGCAGCACGCGCGGCGGCAGGTGATTATACGTCGCGACCGCGATCATGCAGGCGAGATAAGGCAGCATTGCGCCATCTGGGCGTCGGCCTGAGCAGCGGGCAAGCCTCGCCGCGTGATATCGACCGCAACCGCGGCGCTTGCAGCACGGGTGTTGCAATTCTGTCGCCGGGGCGCGATTGGCCGGCGCGTGCGCCCGGCGGTATACGAGGCCGCGACTGGCGGAGGATGCAGCTTGAGCGAAACCCGTGGCGAACGCCGGATGCCGGACGAGGGCAGCGAGGCCGGCTTCACCTTGCTTGAGATACTCGTCGTCATCGCCATCCTCGGCTTGCTGATCGGCTTGGTCGCTCCCGCCGCGCTACGCCAGCTGGGTAGTGCCAAGACTTCGGTCGCGCATCAGTCGATCGAGCGTCTCGCCTCGGTGCTCGACCTCTACAAGCTGGACGTCGGCAGCTATCCCACCAGCGAGCAGGGGCTTGACGCGCTGGCGGTCAAGCCGACCGACGTCGACAACTGGAACGGCCCTTACGTGAAGGGCGACCGCGTGCCGGTGGACCCGTGGAACCATCCGTATCTGTACCGCAATCCGTCGACGCGCAGCGGGCACGACTATGATCTGTGTTCGCAAGGCCCGAACGGCGCCCAATCCACCGGCGACGCGGAGATCTGCAACCGCTGATCTGTTTGAGGAAGAAAGGCCTGCTTTTTTGAAAAAAAGCAGCAAAAAACTTTGCTGATTTTGCACTTCGCAAGCCATCGATACAGCTTACAAGATAAAAGCTTTTTGGTTCTTTTTCTCGAAAAAGAACCGCTTGCTTTCTTCAAGAAACTGCAACCCGGCATTCAGGGTGCCGCGTCGTCCCATGCCAGTATCCGCCAGGGCGTGTCACTGCTCGAGTTGTCGAGGCTGGCGACCGCGTGACGCCTCGCCTCGGCGCCGCCCGCGCCCTCTGCCACCGCCTCGATCGAGATGACGCTCTCGCCCGGCTGGTCGGAGGCGGCGTCCTCGCCGTCCGCCAGCGCATCGAGAGCCCGGCCGACGACCGCATCGGCCAAGGCGCGCGTGGGATCGCTGGTGGTGTAGAGCGTGAGATGCGGGCGCATCAGCGCCAGCAGTTGCGGCGTCATGCCGAGCACGAGAGCAAGATCGCCGAGATTCTGGAACTTGGCGCTCGGTGGCGCGAAATCACGCCCGGCGGCGCGATACGGCTCGATCTTGCTGGCGCCGGTAATGCGCGAGCGCTGTCCCGGGCTGCGCCAGTCGATGATCGCGTTGGCGATGCCGTCGGCGGCGCGCTGATCCTCGCCCAGCACCCGCATCAGCGCCGAGAGCAGGTCGGCGGGCGCGGTATTGGGGTTTATCCGGCCGCCGAGATCGATCATGCGGACGCGCACGGGCGATCCCTGCACATCCAGCGTGCGCGTCGTCCCATCCGCGACCCAACGCTGCGCCGATGTGCTGTCGAGCACGTGGAAGATCGCGTCGTGCACCGCGCCGTCGGCAAGCTGCTGAAGTGCCGCGGCGCTGCGCAGGTTGCCGGCGAGCCGCGCCTCGCCGCTGCCGGCCGAGGTCACCCGCGTCAGCAGCAGCGCCACCAGCACCAGCGTCCACAGCACGATCAGCAAGGCAAAGCCAGCCTCGCCGCGCCGCGCCGGCGCGCCATCTCTCGCCACCCGGCTACTGCTCGAGGTGCAGCCGGCGTCGGAGCGGCCGGCTCGGGTCCGATGATCCGCTATCGGGCGTCGCCTGCAACTCGTCCGGCACGGCCGCGGCGTGGATCAGCACGTCGCGCATGTCCTCGGTCAGCGCACGCGCGTCACGCTGGTCGTGCACGACGTGCGGCGTGATCAGCACCAGCAGCTCCTGACGCGCGCGGACGTTGTTCTGGGTGCCGCCGAGCAGGCCGAGCAGCGGGATGTCCTTGAGGAACGGAATGCCGTTGTTGCTGCGCGACACGCTGTCGCTGATCAGGCCGGCGAGCCCGATCGTCTGCCCGTCCTGGACGACGACGCGCGACTGCACCGAGCGGTCCGAGAACGTCGGCGAGGTGATGCCGGAACTCGAGGCGCCAGGCAGCACGGCGCTGACCTCCTGCTGGATGTCGAGCGTCACCAGACCGCCGTTATTGACCCGCGGCGTCACCTGCAGGATCACCCCGGTCTCGCGGTAGTCGACCGAGTTGACCGTCGCGGCGGTGCCGGTGGTGAGACCCGTCACCTGGCCGGTCAGGTAAGGGACAAGATCGCCGACCTGCAGCTTGGCCGGCTGATTGTCGAGCACCATCAGCTCGGGCGACGACAGCACCTTGAGCTTGGTGACCGCCTGCAACGCGTTGAGCGCGATCGGCGCGCCGCCCAACCCCTTGCCGCCGAGGAAAAATCCGGGAAACGCGCTGTCGAGGGCGATCGCCGCCGGGTCGGTGATCGTCGCCGTGGCGTTGTTCAGCACGCCGTTGATGCCGCCCGACTTGAAGAAGAACTGGGTGCCGTATTGCAGGTTGTCGTTCAGATCCACCTCGGCGATCGTCGCGTCGATGCGAACCTGCAGCGGCAGGATGTCGACCTTGCGCAGCATCGACTCCGCAATGTCGTTCTCGTCGGGCGTCGCATAGACGAGAACCGAGTTGTTCTGCTGGTCGGGGATGATG
>CAXTSD010000121.1:0-6986 GCA_964246775.1 uncultured Acetobacteraceae bacterium
GCTGCGCGCCAGCGCGCAGGCGTTCGGCCATCGGCTGATGATGGACGTGATCGTGCCGGGCGGGCTCGCCGTCGATCCGGCGGATGCGGCGCTGGACCGGCTCGGCCGCGAGGTCGGCGCCCTTGCCGCGGCGTGGCGGGGCGAGCGCCGGCTGAAACTCGCCCCCCGGTCCGCCCCCCGGTTCGCTCGTGCGCTCGCAGACAAGCTCGGCGCGTTGCAGGCCGGCCTCGGCGCCGATCTCGCCTTCGATGTCCAAACCCTCCGCACCCCGCCTGCGGGGCCCGCCCGCGCGGGCTCGCGGGGCTAGGCGACGACCGCTTGCGTCGAGGGTTTCGGCGAGGCGACCGGCTCGCGCGGGCGCATCATCCACTGGCTGCGGCTCGAGGGCGGCGCCATCGCCGAGGCGCTGGCGCTGGACGCCGGCTGGGCAGGGCTGCATGCGGCCGAGCAGGCGCTCACCGGCTGCCGGCTCGAGGAGCTGCAACCTGTTGTTAACCTGCATGGCATATCCTCGGCGGGGATGGACGCCTGACGGCTGCGCCGTCCCTCGCCAGAATGGGAGATCGGAGCGTGCGACTACTGGAACGCCTGCGCGGGCGACACCTGCCGGAACCGCCGCCTGACGCGCCGGCCGGCATCGTTCGCGAGTTGCTCGACCGGCTGAACGTCGCCTGTCAGGTGCGGCTTGGCCGCTCGCTGCTGATCGAGCGGCTCGATGCCGGGGATTGTGGCGGTTGCGGGCTGGAGACCGAGGCGTTGAACGACGTGCTGCGCCAGCTCGAGCGGTTCGGCCTGCGCTTCGTCAGCCAGCCGCGCCACGCCGACATCCTGCTCGTCACCGGGCCGGTCACGACCAACCTGCGCGAGGCGGTCGAACGCACCTGGCTCGCGACGCCCGAGCCGCGCTGGGTGGTCGCCGTGGGCGATTGCGCCATCGATGGCGGCGTGTTCGGCGACAGTCCTGCCGTGGCGGGCGGCGTCGGCGCCGTGGTGCCGGTTGATCTGGCGCTACCCGGCTGCCCGCCGACGCCGGAGGCCATACTGAGCGGCCTGCTCGCGCTGCTGGAGGTCAATGCCCAATAGAACAACCCCCCGCACGGTCGCGAGCGGCCTCCCAGCGCCACCCGGATCCGGCGCGCCGTTACGGCCTGGTCTGCTTGAGGCCCGGCTTTTCCGAAATCCTGTCGAACCACGCCGCGAGCAGCGGCCGCGTGCCTCGCCAGTCATCCTCGCGAAAGCGGAAATCCGCGTAGCCGAGGGCGCAGGCGACGCTGATCGTGCCGAGATCGACGTGATCTGCCGGCGCCTCGCGTTCCAGCAGGTCGAGGCTGCGCCGGACGATCTCACGCTGGCGGTGGATGACCTCGCGCCTCGCCGGCTCGTCGGGGCGCGACTGCTCCATCCGTCGCAGCACCAGGGCGTCCATCATCCCGTCGCCGATCGCCTGCAGGCGCAGCGTCACCAGGCGGTGCGGCGTGTCCTTCGGGATCATCGGCAGGCCGGCGGCGAGCGCGTCGAGATAGTCGCAGATCACCGGGCTGTCGAAGATCGCGAAACCGTCGGCGGTGACAAGGCAGGGCACCTTCGAGAGCGGGTTGGCGTCGACGAGTTCGCCCGGCGAGGCCCAGGGGTCGAGGCTGACGAGGGTGATCTGCTCGTCGAGCCCGAGGGTGATCGCGACGGCCCGGACCTTGCGAACGAACGGGCTGGTCGCCGAGTAGAAGAGTTTCACCGGAAGCTGTCCTTCTGACGACGGATCTCGCCGAGCCGCTCGGCCGTGGCGGCGAGCAGGTAGGGGTTGGCGGCCCTCTCGTCGGCGAGGCGCGAGGGCACGGTAGGCGCGCCGCGGCGGCGCTTGTCGTCCACGTCGCGGGCCATTTGCCGCAGGGCGGCGTTGTCGGGGTCGACGGTCAGCGCGAAACGGGCATTGGTCTGCGTATACTCGTGGCCGCAGCAGACCAGCGTCTCGTCCGGCAAGGCCTTCAGCTTCTGCAGGCTGGCGAACATCTCGGCTGGCGTGCCTTCAAGCAGCTTGCCGCAGCCAAGGCTGAACAGCGTGTCGGCGCAGAGCAGCAAGCCGCCATCGGCGAAGTGGTAGCTGATATGGCCCCGCGTGTGGCCGGGCGTGTCGAGCACGCGAGCCGCGCTGCCGCCGAACTCGACCATGCTGCCCTCGCCGACCGCCTGGTCGAGCCTCGGCAGGCGAGACGCGTCGGCGGCGTTGCCGACCACCGGCGCGCCGTAGCGCTGGCGCAGCGCGGCGACACCGGCGATGTGATCATCGTGGTGGTGGGTGACGAGGATCATCTCGAGCCGGCCGCCTGCGGCCTCGATCGCCCGGCCGCAGGCCTCGGCGTCGGCGGGATCGACGATGGCGAGCCCACCGGTCGCCGCGTCCTGCAGCAGCCAGGCATAGTTGTCGGCGAGAATGGGCACGCGTTCGGCGGTGACAGGCATGGCCGCCTCCTCGGGGGCAGTTGATGTGGGCGAGCCCGGGCGGGCCGGTTCATGCTATGACCGCTTACGATGAGTAGCGACGCGCGCGAGGCTGCAGAGTTCTACCAGACGGCGCGCGGCGCGGTCGCGGCGCGGCTGTTGCGCGAGCGTCTCGCCGGTCTGTGGCCTGACCTCGCCGGCATGTCGGTGCTCGGGCTCGGATACGCGGCGCCGTATCTGCGTCTGTGGCGCGAGACGGCGGCGCGGACGGTCGCCGGCTTTCCTGAGCAGACGAAGGCGGCGCGTTGGCCGCTCGCCGGGCGCAGCCTGTCCTGCGCCCTCGCCGAGGACGGCCTGCCGTTTGCCGATCTGTGCTTCGACCGGGTGCTGCTGGTGCACGGCCTGGAAGCGGCCGAGAACGCGCGCCCGATGCTGCGCGAGGTGTGGCGCGTGCTGCGCGACGACGGCAAGCTGCTGGTGGTGGCGCCGAACCGCGTCGGTTTGTGGGCGCATTCGGAGCGCACGCCGTTCGGACACGGCCAACCCTACTCGCCCGGCCAGATCGGGGCGCTGCTCGCCGCTTCGCTGTTCCGGGTCGAACGGCGCGAGGGCGCGCTCTACCTGCCGCCAAGCGAGATCCGGCTGCTGCTGCGCACCGCGCCGGTCTGGGAACGCGTCGGCCGCCGGCTGCTGCCGACGCTGTCCGGCGTCACACTCACCGAGGCGGTAAAGGACATCTACGCCGGCGTGCCGGTCGCGGCCCGGCCGAGACGCCGGCTGGTGTTTGCGGACGCGGCCTGACCGGACCGCGTGATTGCCGCCGCCGCCGCCGCGGTCTAGGTTCTCTCGTCATGACGGAACTGGACCAGAGCACGGGCGCCCGGCTGGCTCGCCGCCGCCGTCGCCTTGATCTCGGCGTCGCGCTGTTCGGCGTGACGGCCCTGGTCGCCGGCAGCATCGTGGTGCTGGAACTGCAGGTCGGCGCCGTGCCGAGCCCACCGGTCGTCGTCGCCCCGGCTGCTCGCGTCGCGGCGGCGCACCCACCCTTCGTGGCGCTCGCCGACGTGCCGAGACTGACCCCGCCGGCGTTCGAGTTTGCCGGCATCGGGCCCGACCACAACGCGGTCGCATCCGGCACCGGCGAGCCGAACGCGATCGTCGGCATACGCGACGGCGCGGCGGAGATCGGGCAGGTCCGGGCCGACGCTCAAGGCCGCTGGACCTTCACCGGGGCGGCGGCTCTGGCTCCCGGCGGCCACGAGCTCGCCCTCGTCGAGCACCGGGCGGATGCGCCGAGCGACCGGCCGGAGACGCTGGGCGTGGAGCCGATGATGCTGGTGGTCGAAACGCCCGAAGCGCCGCCGCCGGCGTTCGCATCGCTGGCCGAAGCTGATCCGCCAGGCCCGCTCCCGCTCGCGGCGTTGCCCCTGATGCCGCCGCTGACCCCGGCGCCGCCGCAAGCGCCGCTGCTGACCATGCCGGCCAGAGTGCCGGCGAAGACACCGATCAGGGCGCGCCGGACGCCGCTGCTGATCGAGACGGCGTCCTACAACGTGCTCGGCGCGCCGCATCTGTCCGGGCGCGCGGCGGATGGCGCGCCGCTGGTGGTGATGGTCGACGGCCACAAGGCGGGTCGCGCCAGCGCCAATGGCAGCGGCCGTTGGTCCGTGGCGCTTGAGCAACGGGTGAAGGCTGGACGACATCACGTGCGGGTCGAGGAGATCGCGGCGAGCGGCCAGATCCTCGCCGCGGTCGAAAAGCCGCTGATACGCGATTAGGACCGGACGCCAACCGCTCCGTGCCGGTGCCGATTGACCCTCCAGCGCCGAGCCGCCATCTAACTGCCGTGTCGCTGATCCAATCTTTCCGCCTGGTTCTGTCGAAGCCGCACCGGGCCGCTACCCCGTTCCTTGGCGGCGGCATCGTCGTCGCGGCACTCGGCGTGCTGCTATGCGCCGCCGGGCCGGCGCGTCTCGGCGGCGTCGTGCTTGGCGTCGGCCTCGTTTTCACATTGTTCTGCCTGTATTTCTTTCGCGACCCGGAGCGCACGCCGCCGCCCAGACCCTGCCTCGCCTTGGCGCCGGCGGATGGCCGCGTCGTCTCGGTCGAGCGGGCGGTGCCGCCGGGCGAGCTCGGCCTTGGCGGCGAGCCGCGTTGGCGCATCGCGATCTTTCTCTCCGTGCTCAACGTGCACGTGAACCGCGCGCCGGCCGATGCACAGATCACGGCGATCGCCTACCGGCCCGGGAAGTTCGTCAACGCCAGCCTCGACAAGGCGTCGGTCGATAACGAACGCAACGCCCTCGCCCTGCGCCTGCACGACGGGCGGGACCTCGCGGTGGTGCAGATCGCCGGGCTGATCGCACGGCGCATCCTGTGCGACGCCAGGGTCGGCGATGAGCTCAGCGCCGGCGCGCGGTTCGGCATCATCCGCTTCGGCAGCCGCACCGACCTCTATCTGCCGCACGGCGTCGAGCCGCTGGTCGTGGTCGGCCAGACGATGGTCGGCGGCGAGACGGTGCTCGCCGACCTCGCACCCGGCCCCGCCCCGCGCAGCGGCGTCGAGCCCAGCCTAGCGCCTGATCGTTTCAGGTTGGGTCAACCTGAAACGTGAATCAGTCGCTCCTAGTCGCGACGTGAGCAGCCTCGCTGCTGGCGAGCGTCCCGGCCGCCGGCGTCGCCGCCTGCGCCGGCTGCGTCGTCGGCCGCGCTATCACGGTCCGTCGTTCAACCGCGTCATTCCGAACCTGATGACCATGCTCGGCCTGTGCGCCGGGCTCACCGCCATCCGCTTCGCCTTCGACGACCATTACGGCGCCGCGGTCGTCGCCGTCGTGGTCGCCGGCTGCATCGCCGGCGTCGACGGCCGGCTCGCCCGGCTGCGCAAGGCGACGTCGCGTTTCGGCGCCGAGTTCGACAGCCTGGCGGATTTCGTCTGCTTCGGCGTCGCCCCCGCCTTCATCCTGTATCTGTGGTCGCTGCGCGTCGCCGGCGGCTACGGCTTCGTGCCGTGCCTGCTGTTCGCGGTCTGCATGGCGCTGCGCCTCGCCCGCTTCAACGCCTCGCTCGACGAGGAGAGCGGCCCCGGCCCGGCCTACGCGCACAGCTTCTTCACCGGCGTGCCGGCGCCGGCGGGCGCCGGGCTCGCACTGTTTCCGCTGTTCGCCGCCCTCGAGGCGAGGAGCCTCGGCTGGCCACGACTTTACGCCGTGCTCCACCATCCGCTGCTGTGCGCGCCGATCCTGGTCGGCTGCGCGACGCTGCTGATCTCCACCCTGCCGGTCTGGAGTTTCAAGAACTTCAAGGTGCCGAGCCATCTGGTGCTGCCGCTACTGCTCGGCACCGGGCTGCTCGCCGCGTTGCTGGTCGCCGATCCCTGGGGCGCGTTGGCGCTCGCCGGCCTGATCTACGTCGCCATGCTGCCGCTCAGCGTGCGCAGCTTCCGGCGACTGCGCGACGAAGCCGAGCACGAGGCCGACCCCGAGCCGCTGACACCGACCGGCTGAGCGCTCTCATACCAGGACTCGCTGATCGCGACCCTGGTATCGAAGCCTTTGTCTCGCGCGCCGCCGGCCACCAACCCGGCGCGCATACCATCGCGTCAGATCGACGTCTTGACCCACTCGCGAAGCTGGCTCTTCGGCAAGGCGCCGACCTTCGTCGCCGCCGGCTTGCCGTCCTTGAACAGGATCAGGGTCGGGATGCCGCGCACCGCGTAGTTGGATGGCGTCATCGGGTTCTCGTCGATGTTGACCTTGGCGACGGTGACCTGCCCCTTCAGCTCGGCGCCGATCTCCTCGAGCGCCGGGCCGATCATCTTGCAGGGGCCGCACCACTCCGCCCAGAAATCGACCAGCACCGGGCCGGGCGCCTTCAGCACGTCGCGCTCGAAGCTGGCATCGGTGACGGCTACGGTATTGGCGCTCATCGTCGGTCTCCCGGTCTGGCCCGATGATCAACGCCCCGGCTATCCCGGTCGGCGCGATCGCAGGCGCGTCATGCAGCACCGTTAGATGGGCGGCTGCCGGCGGCGCATCAAGCCGTGACGCGGCTCACGCGGCGGGCGCGTGGCTGTCGAGCAGCGCGGCAGGCAACTCCTGGGCGAGCGGCGCCTCGGTCCAGATCAGCAGGCAGCGGACCTGGCGCTGCGGGTAGATCAGCCGCAGCACGGCGCGATAGGCCGACATCTGGCGCAGATAGGCGATCGGGGTGTCCTCGGCGCGCTCCGGCGGCGCGCGGCCGGACTTGAAGTCGGCGACGATCACCTCCTCTTGCCGCACCGCCATCCGGTCCACCTGGCCGGAGACGACGCGGTCGCCGATCAGGCCGGCGAGCGGCTGCTCGGCGCGGCTGCCCGGCGCGAACAGCGCCGCGTGCTCGGGGGCGGCGATGATGGCGACGACCTGGCCGGCGAGCGCCGTCGCCTCGTCCGCGGCAAATCCCTGCGCCAGCGCGTAGCGCGATCCGGTGTCGATGCGCGCCGCGTCGGGCAGGGCCGGCAGGTATTCGAGCAGCGCGTGGACGACGCGGCCGCGCAGGAAGCGGTCGGC
>CAXTSD010000122.1:0-6979 GCA_964246775.1 uncultured Acetobacteraceae bacterium
GGACGAGCGTTCGCTGTCGCTGCGCACCCACTCCCAGACCTCCGGCTGGTCGCTCGCCGCGCTGCAGGGCGCGCTGCTCGGGCGCAGCCACCGCAGCGCTCCCGGGCGTGAAAAGCTCGCCGAGGTGATCGAGCGCTCGGCGCGCCTGCTCGGCATGCCGTCGGGCTGGCGGCTCGGCATCGTGCCTGGCTCCGATACCGGCGCGGTCGAGATGGCGCTGTGGTCGCTGCTCGGCGGGCGCGGCGTCGACGTCGCGGCGTTCGAGAGCTTCTCCGCGACCTGGGCGCGCGACCTGGTGGACGAGTTGCGCCTTGATGACGCGCGCGTGCTGCAAGCCGAATACGGGCGGCTGCCCGATCTGAGCGGCCGCGATCCGGCGCGCGACCTCGTCATCACCTGGAACGGCACGACCTCGGGAGTGCGGTTTGCCGGCGAGGCGGCGTTGCCGGAGCCGGGCGAGGGGCTGGTGATCTGCGACGCGACCTCGGCGGCGTTCGCCATGGCGCTGCCCTGGCGGCGGCTCGATGTCGTCACCTGGTCGTGGCAGAAGGTGCTGGGCGGCGAGGCGGCGCACGGCATGCTGGCGCTGTCGCCGCGGGCGGTGGCGCGGCTGGAAGGCCCCGGCCCGGCCCGGCCGCTGCCAAAGCTGTTCCGGCTGACCGAAGGCGGGCGGCTGATCGAGGGCATCTTCCGCGGCGACACGATCAACACGCCGAGCCTGCTCTGCGTCGAGGACGCGCTCGACGGGCTGCGCTGGGCCGAGGCGATCGGCGGGCTGCCGGCTTTGATCGGCCGCAGCGAGGCCAATCTCGCCGCCGTCGCGCGCTGGCTTCGGACCAGCGACTGGGCCGCGTTCCTCGCCGAGCGGCCGGCCGAGCGCTCCCCGACGGCGATCTGCCTGCGCATCGTCGCCCCCTGGTTCAACGCGCTCGACGCCAGGGCGCAGGCGAGGACGGGTCAGGCGATGGTGGCGCTGCTCGAGCGCGAAGGCGTCGCGTTCGACATCGGCAGCTACCGTGACGCGCCGCCTGGCTTGCGCATCTGGGGCGGCGCCACCGTCGAGACCGCCGACATCGAGGCGCTGCTGCCGTGGCTGGACTGGGCGGCAGCGCAGCTCGCCGCCTCGCCGGCGGCCTGAGCCGGCCAGCGTGATGCTCGGTTTCGCGACTCTCGGCACCGACGACCTGCAGCGCGCCGCCGCGTTCTACGACGACCTGCTGCGTCCGCTCGGGGCAAAGCGGCTGCTGGAGCTGGAGCGCGGCATACTGTTCGGCATCGATGCGCCCGAGTTCGGCATACTGCGTCCGTTCGACGGCGAGCCCGCCGGCGCCGGCAACGGCACGATGCTCTCCTTCGTCGCGGCCAGCCGCGAGATGGTGGATGAGGTCTACGCCCAGGCTTTAGCGCTCGGCGCCGCCGACGAGGGCGCGCCAGGGCTGCGCGGCGACGATCCGGACGGCTTCTACAGCGCGTTCTTCCGTGATCTCGACGGGCACAAGCTGTGCATCTATCGCTGGGGTCCCGCCTGACGGAACACGGCGTCCCGGCCGCCGAGACGTTAACGCTTTCCGTCTCGCGCTGTGCTAGAACAGGCGTGTCATCTCCTGGATCAGTCGATGCGGTTCCTCGCGGCGCTCTGCCTGTCACTGCTCGTCCTCGCCAGCGCCGCCGTGTCACGCCCCCGGCGAGCGGCGTCGCACGCAGCGGCGCCGGTTGACCCGAACTCCTGCGCGCCGGCGCTGGACGCCGCCGAGCGCGAGGCGGCGCTGCCGTCCCGCCTCATCCATACGATCGCATTGGTGGAAAGCGGCCGCCTGCTGCCCGGCGGCGTGCGCGCCTGGCCGTGGACGGTCAATGTCGGCGGCGCCGGACTGTATTTCGACAGCAAGGCGGAGGCGGTGCGCGAGGTGGTGATGCTGCAGTCGCTCGGCGTGAAGTCGATCGATGTCGGCTGCATGCAGGTGAGCCTGCTCTACCACCCGGACGCGTTCGCGAGCCTGGACGAGGCGTTCGATCCCGCAGCCAACGCGCGCTACGCCTCGCGTTTCCTCAAGGCGCTACACGGCCAGCTCGGCGACTGGCCGCGCGCCGCCGCCGCCTATCACTCGCAAACCCCTGACATCGGTGCGGATTACGAGCGCCGGGTGATGGCGCTGTGGCCGTTGGCGCCGAGCTACCAGGTTGCCGCGGCGACGACGGCTATGGCGCCTGACGTCGATCCGAACGGCATCTACACGCCGGAGTTCGCCGCCGAGCTCGCGGCGGACGCGGCGCTGCGCCTCGAGCGGCAGGCGGCGATGCATGGCCAGACGCTGGCGCCGCCGGCCTCACGCCTCGCCCAGCAATCGGCGACGCGTCGCCACAAGCGCGTGACGCCGGCGACCAGCGAGGACGAGGTTGCGATGCAGCCCGTCATCGACCACGTGCTGAGCTCGGGGCGCCACCTCGTCCAGCTTGGCGAGTGACGCCGACCTGCGGGCAGCAAGGCAGAACCCGGCGCGTCGCCTCTGGTGCCCCAGCCCGCAATGCTATAGCGCCGCGCCGATGAACGACGCCCAGCCCAGCCCCGCCCTGCTGCCCGCCGGCCTGCGCGACATGCTGCAGCCGGAGGCGGAGATCGAGGCGGCCTCGGTCGAGCGGCTGATGGCGATATTCGCCGGCCATGGCTACGAGCGCATCAAGCCGCCGATGCTCGAGTTCGAGGACACGCTGCTGTCAGGCGCCGGGGCGGCGATCGCCGAGCAGACGTTCCGGATCATGGACCCGGACAGCCATCGGATGATGGGGCTGCGGCCCGACATCACGCCGCAAGTGGCGCGCATCGCGGCGACCAGGCTGGCGCGGGCGCCAAGGCCGCTTAGGCTGTCCTATGCCGGCCAGTGCCTGCGCGTGCAGGGCGGCCAGCTCACGCCGGACCGGCAGGTGCCGGAAGTCGGCATCGAGCTGATCGGCGTCGACAGCCCGGAGGCCGACGCCGAGGTAGTGCTGGTCGGCGCCGAGGCCCTGGCGGCGATCGGCCTCACCCGGGTCAGCTTCGACCTCACGGTGCCGCTGCTGGCCAACGCGCTGCTGGATGCGGCGTGCATCGAGGGGGTGGCGCGGCAGACGCTGCTGCATGCCCTCGATCGCAAGGACGCGGCGGCGATCGGCGCCGGGGGCGGCGCGATCGCCCGCACGCTGATCGACCTGCTGCTCGCCGCCAGCGCCGATGTCGCGGGGCGTCGGCTGGCGGAGCGGCTCGAAGCGACGGTCGCGGCCTTGCGGGTGCGGGCGCCGGACTTGCGGCTGACTATCGACCCGGTGGAGTTCCGCGGCTTCCGCTATCATACCGGGGTCGGCATCACCGTCTACGCGCCGGGCCGCCACGAGGAGCTCGGTCGCGGCGGGCGCTACCTGGCTGCGGAACAGGAGCCGGCGACCGGGCTCACCCTGTTCCCCGACGCCATATTGCGGGTGGCGCCGAGCCCGCCGGCGCGGCCGCGCCTCTATCTGCCGCACGGCGCCGACCAGGCGGTGGCCAGCCGACTGCGCGACGCCGGCTTTGCCACGGTTGCCGCGCTGTCGCCCCAGGCCGATACCGATACGCTCGGCGAGGCGCGGCGCCTGCTCTGCACCCACGTGCTGGCGGGCGGGACCGCGCGCAAGTTGACGGAGTGCGGGTAAGCCATGGCCAACGTCGCGGTGATCGGCGCCCAGTGGGGCGACGAGGGCAAGGGCAAGGTCGTCGACTGGCTGGCGAGCCGGGCCGAGATCGTCGTGCGCTTCCAGGGCGGCCACAATGCCGGCCACACGCTCATCGTCGGCAACCAGACCTACAAGCTGTCGCTGCTGCCGAGCGGTCTGGTGCGCGGCAAGCTCGGCATCATCGGCAACGGCGTCGTCATCGACCCCGACGCCCTGCTCGCCGAGATCGCCGGGGTGCGGGCGCAAGGCTTGCGGGTGACGACCGAGAGCCTGCGCATCGCCGAGAATGCGACCCTCATCCTGCCGCTGCATGGCGCGCTCGACCGGGCGCGCGAGGCGGCGCGAGGTGCGGGCAAGATCGGCACCACCGGGCGCGGCATCGGGCCGGCCTATGAGGACAAGGTGGCGCGCCGGGCCATCCGGGTGTGTGACCTCGCCGAACCGGAGACGCTGTCGGAAAAGCTCGACGAGCTGCTGCTGCACCACAACACGCTGCTCGCCGGGCTCGGTGCCGACACCTTCGAGAAGGCGGCGCTGATGGATCGGCTGCTCGGCTGGGCGCCGCAGATACTGCCCTACGCCGAGCCGCTCTGGCAGCGGCTCGACGAGGCGCGTCGGAGCGGCCGGCGCATCCTGTTCGAGGGCGCGCAGGCGGTGATGCTCGACGTCGACCACGGCACCTACCCGTTCGTCACCAGCAGCAACACGGTGGCGGCGACGGCGGCCTGTGGTTCGGGCATCGGGCCTGCCGCGGTCGGCTTCGTGCTCGGCATCGCCAAGGCCTACACCACACGCGTCGGCTCCGGCCCGTTCCCGACCGAGCTGTTCGACGAGACCGGGCGGCTGCTCGGTGAACGCGGCCACGAGTTCGGCACCAATACCGGGCGGCCACGCCGTTGCGGCTGGTTCGACGCCGTGCTGGTGCGTCAGGCGGTGAAGGTCGGCGGCATCGCCGGGCTCGCCTTGACCAAGCTCGACGTGCTGGACGGGCTCGAGGCGCTGCAGGTCTGCGTCGGCTACGAGCTGCAAGGCAGGCGGCTGCAGCATCTGCCAGGCGGCAAGGCGGCGCAGGCGGCGGCGACGCCGGTCTACGAAACGATCGAGGGCTGGACGCAATCGACGCGCGGCGCCCGCTCGTGGGCCGAGCTGCCGGCGCAGGCGGTCAAATACGTGCGTCGGATAGAGGAACTGGTCGAAGCGCCGGTGACCCTGCTCTCGACCAGCCCGGAACGCGACGACACCATATTGGTGCGCGACCCGTTCGAAACCTGAGACCAGCAGGCCCCAATCGGCGGGCCTACGCCGCCCGCCGATCAGGCGCTAGTTGACCAGCCCCTGCTGCGCCATGCGGCGCTCGGCGACCTGGGTCTTCATCGATTTCTGCAGCTTCTCGAACGCCCGCACCTCGATCTGGCGCACCCGCTCGCGCGAGATGTTGTACTGCTGCGACAGCTCCTCGAGGGTCGTCGGATTGTCCTTGAGCCGCCGCTCGATGAGAATGTGGCGCTCGCGCTCGTTCAGCGTGCGCAACGCGCCGTTGAGCAGCGCCTTGCGGCCGGAATACTCCTCGCGATCGGCAAGCTCGGTCTCCTGGCTCTCGCCCTCGTCGACCAGCCAATCCTGCCACTCGCCTTCGCTGTCCGCACGCACCGGTGCGTTCAGGCTGTGATCCGGCGCGGCGAGGCGGCGGTTCATGCTGACGACGTCGTGCTCCGGCACCGCAAGCATGGTGGCGATCTTGGCGACGTGCTCGGGTCGCAGGTCGCCATCCTCGATCGCCTGCATCTGGCCCTTGAGCCGGCGCAGATTGAAGAACAGCTTCTTCTGCGAAGCGGTGGTGCCCATCTTCACCAGCGACCAGCTATGCAGGATATATTCCTGGATCGCGG
This sequence comes from uncultured Acetobacteraceae bacterium, assembly GCA_964246775.1. Taxonomy (GTDB): domain Bacteria; phylum Pseudomonadota; class Alphaproteobacteria; order Acetobacterales; family Acetobacteraceae; genus CAXMMR01. The sequence goes on from CAXTSD010000122.1 coordinate 5,574, forward strand.
CGCGTATCCACCACATGGCGTAGGTGGCGAGGCGGAAGCCGCGGTCAGGGTCGAAGCGCTTGACCGCCTGCATCATGCCGACGTTGCCCTCGCTGATCAGCTCGCCGACCGGCAAGCCGTAACCGCGATAGCCCATGGCGATCTTGGCGACCAGGCGAAGGTGGGAGGTGACGAGCTTGTGCGCCGCCTCCATGTTCTCGCTGTCGCGCCAAGCATGCGAAAGCTGCAGCTCTTCTTCCGGCGTCAGCATCGGGAACTTGCGTATCTCCTGCAGATAGCGGGAGAGATTGCCCTCTGGGGCGATGTTCAGAACGGCAGAGGCCACGGCTGGCTCCTCATAGTCGGACGACGACGACGCTACCCCTCTAAGGCATAGCTCGGTTCGTGGTTGCGGCTGGACGGCGGTCGCGGGACGCGAAATGCCATCACGTCCAGGCTAGCGTTCCAGGATCGGCAACGCGCCCGGCGGGGCGGCCGGCGCCGCACGTCCGCGGCACCGGTGTGAATGGTGATACAGGACCGCAGTGGTCCTGTCAAGGCTGTTGCCGCAATGCGGCAAGCAACTCGCGCAGATCGGCCGGCGGCGGCGTGCTGAAGCGCAGCGCCGCGCCGGTGATCGGGTGCACGAAGCCCAGCACCGCGGCGTGCAGCGCCTGACGCGGGAAGTCGAGCAGCGCCGAGCGCGCGGGCTCCGCCAGCAGGCGGGCGGCGCCTGGAATACGGCGCAGGTAGACCGGGTCGCCGACCAGCGGATGGCCGATCGAGGCCATGTGAACGCGTATCTGGTGCGTCCGGCCGGTCGCCAGCCGGCACTCGACCAGGCCGGCGGCGCCGAGCAGCGGCTCGATCAGGCGATAGCGCGTCAATGCCTGCTTGCCGCCGTGGCGGACCACCGCCATGCGCTTGCGCTCGCGCGGGTCGCGGCCGATCGCCGCCGCGATCTCGCCCTCGGCCGGATCGGGTATGCCCCAGGCGAGGCCCAGATAGGCGCGCTCGAGGTCGCGGGCGGCGAACAGGGTGGCGAGGCCGGCGAGCGCCGCCTCGGTCTTCGCCGCCACCATGACGCCGGAGGTGTCCTTGTCGAGACGATGCACGATGCCCGGCCGACGCTCGCCGCCGATGCCGGCGAGGCTGTCGCCGCAATGCGCGAGCAGGGCGTTGACCAGCGTGCCTTCCTGGTTGCCGGGGGCGGGATGCACGACGAGGCCTGCCGGCTTGTCGAGCACGATCAGGTGGCGGTCCTCGAACAGCACCTCAAGCGGGATCGTCTCGGGCCGCGGCATCGCATCGACCAGGTCGGGCTCGTCGAGCGTGTAGGTCGCGCCGGCGCGCACCGGACGCCGGGCGCCCGTCCGCCGCGGCGCGGCCCTGCTCACCGAAGATCCTTCGCCAGCTTGACGTCATGA
>CAXTSD010000123.1:0-6965 GCA_964246775.1 uncultured Acetobacteraceae bacterium
GCATAGCCCGCCAGCGTCGACAGCGCCGGATCGCGCAGCATGAAGCCGGCGACCAGGCCGCCGAGCAGCACCTCGCCGAGCAGCGGCCCGGCCATCGCGACCGGCGGCGCCTCGGGGCGGAGCACCAGGTTGTAGAACGCCATGCCGACATAGCCGCAGGCGATCGTCGCGCCTACGTCCCACAACGCGAGCAGATCGTTGGCGATGACCAGGTGATCGAGCTTGCGGCGCGATGCGCGCTTGGCCCGGCGCGGCGCGGCGCCTCCCGCCAGCGCCGACGGCAGCACTTCAGTCGTTGCACTCATTGCGAGATACACTCGTTTCGGTTGCTCACGGGCTCGTGAGTTAACAGAGCGTTAATCTCGCTCGCAACTTCAAAGTGCGTTTAGTCCGGTTGGGCAACTGCTCATATGAGGGAGGCGCGCGCCACTCGCCTCCACGCGAGACTATTGCGCCTGGGCGGACGCCTCGCTCCTCGTCGCGCCGACGCGAGCGGCCAGGGCGGCCGCCATGAACGCGTCGAGCCCGCCGTCGAGCACCGCGCCGGGATTGCCGGTCTCAAAGCCGGTGCGCAGGTCCTTGACCAGCTGGTATGGCGCCAGCACGTAGGAGCGTATCTGGTGGCCCCAGCCGATGTCGGTCTTGGCCGCTTCGGTCAGCGCCGACGCCGCCTCGCGCTTCTGCAGCTCGAGCTCGTACAGCTTGGCCTTCAGCATCTGCATCGCCGTCGCCCGGTTGCGATGCTGGCTGCGATCGGTCTGGCAGGCGACGATGACGCCGGTCGGCAGGTGGGTGAAGCGGATCGCGCTCTCTGTCTTGTTCACGTGCTGGCCGCCGGCGCCCGACGCGCGATAGGTGTCGACCTTGAGGTCGCTCTCCTTGACCTCGATCTCGATCGTGTCGTCGATCACCGGGTAGACCCAGACGCTGGCGAAGCTGGTCTGCCGGCGCGCCGCGCTGTCGAACGGGCTGATGCGCACCAGCCGATGCACGCCGCTCTCGGTCTTCAGCCAGCCATAGGCGTTCGGACCGCTCACCTGCAGCGTCGCCGACTTGATGCCGGCCTGCTCGCCCCCGCTGCTCTCCATCAGCTCGACCTTGTAGCCGTGCTGCTCGGCCCAGCGCGTGTACATCCGGGCGAGCATCTCGGCCCAGTCCTGCGCCTCGGTGCCGCCGGCGCCGGCGTTCACCTCCATGAACGCATCGTTGGCGTCGGCCTCGCCGGAGAGCAGGCTCTCGATCTCGCGGCGCTTGGCTTCCTCGGCGGCGGCGCGCAGCGCGGCCAGGCCGTCGGCGACCATCGCCTCGTCGCCCTCGGCGCTCGCCATCTCGATCAGCTCGAGGCTGTCGGCGATGTCGGCCTCGAGCTTGACCAGGCCCTCGGTCTGCGACGCCAGCCGGTTGCGCTCGCGCATCAGCGTCTGCGCCGCCTCCGGCTCACTCCACAGCGCCGGATCCTCGGCGCGATGGTTCAGTTCGGCGAGCCGGGTGATGGCGACGTCCCAGTCGAGATGCCGGCGCAGCAGGGCCACGGACTGCTTGATCTGGTCGTGTATGGCGTCTGATTCGGTGGTCATGATGGTTTGGTATCTAGGCGGTCGGGGAAGGGTTAGGAAGCCGAGCGCGAGGCCGGTGGCTCTCGCCCTGCCCGTCCCCCTTCTTCCCTGGGCGACGGTTCAGTACAGCCCGCCCATCCCCGGATCGGTGCTGGCGGGCTCTTCGGGCCGGGGCCGTTGCACAGTCGGCATCGCGACCGCCTGCGTGCCGTCGGTCGCGACGTCGCCGGCGTCGTTGTCGCTGCTGGCGGACAGCGAGTTTTCCGGCGCGGCGCCGCCGCCTGGCTCCTGGCCCGGCTTGAAGGCGTCGACCGCCGGATGGCCGCCGCCCGGGTACCATCTGTAGAGGCTGACCCCGTCCGGCACCCGGAAATCGAGCGCCGGGTGGCCGTCGAGGGCGGCGCGGACGAAGTCGTGCCAGACCGGGCCGGCGACGGCGGCGCCGGTCTCGTCGTCGCCTAGGCTGGATGGCTGGTCGTAGCCGATCCAGACCACGGTCACGAGGTCGGGCGTGAAGCCGGCGAACCAGGCGTCGTTGAAGTCCTGGGTGGTGCCGGTCTTGCCGGCGATCGGCCGGTCGAGCCCACGCACGACCGGCACGCCGGTGCCGTTCAGCACCACGCCGCGCATCATCTGCAGCACCTGGAAGGTGCTGGCGGCGTCGGCGATCGGCTTGCGGGCGTCGGTCAGGATCGGCGGCAGCGACGGGTCGGCCGCCGCGGCGATGTCGATGCCGGGGGCGCGCCAGACCACGTGGCCGTCGCGGTCCTGCACGCTGTCGACGACGCTCGGGATGACCTCCCTGCCGCCGGCCTCGATGCTGGCATAGGCGCCGGCCTCGCGCAGCACCGTGGTGTCGACGGCGCCGAGCGAGGCGGGCAGCACGTGCGGCATCGCGTCGACCTCGTGGAAGGCGATCGCGGCGGCGGCGACGGCGTCCATGCCGACTTTCTGGGCGAGGCGGATGGTGACCAGGTTGAGCGACTTCTCGAGCGCCACGTGCAGCGCGGTCATGCCGCCGAAGGTCATCTCGTAGTTGTTCGGCGACCAGTTGCCGATGGTGATCGGCGCGTCGTCGAACCTGGCGGCGGGCGAGATGTCCTGCTCCATGCCGGCGAGATAGACCAGCGGCTTGAACGACGAGCCGGGTTGGCGCTGCGCCTGCGAGGCGCGGTTGAACTGGCTGATCTCGGCGCTCCAGCCGCCGGACATCGCGCGCACCCGGCCGGTATTGGGATCCATCGCGACCAGCGCCCCGGCGATCGTGGGTATCTGGCGCAGCTGCAGCCGGTCGGTGCGGCCGAGCGCGCCGGCGCCGATCGCCGCACCCTCGTCATAGCTCTGGCCGCCGGCCGGCTCGACCATCACGACGTCGCCGACGGCCAGCGTGTCGGCGACCCGGCGCGGCACCGGGCCGAGCGTGCCGTCATGATGCAGCGGCCGCGCCCAGGCGAGATCGGCGACGTGCAGCACGCCGACCTGCTCGCGCGAGGCGAGATCCTCGCTCGGCGCGGCGAGCCAGGCGAGCTTTGCCTGCTCGCCGCCGCTCTCGAGCACCACCGCGAGGCGCCACTCGGCGAGCATGCCGGCCGGCCGCGGCACCGCGGCGAGTTGGCCCACCCAGTCGGCGCGCGAGAGGCCCGGCAGGTGCCTGACCGGTCCGCGCCAGCCGTCATGCGCGCGGTCATAGGCCATCAGGCCGCGATGCAGCGCCCGGTCGGCCAGCGCCTGCAGTCCCGCGTCATAGCTGGTGTGGACGACGAGGCCGCCCTGCGTCGCCTGGTCGGGACCGAACTTGTCGGCGAGCTGGCGGCGGACCTCCTGATTGAACCAGTCGGCGCCGGCGACGACCTCCGGCTTGTGGTAGGCGGTCGGCACCACCGGCGTCGCCTTGCCCGCCTGTGCCGCGGCCGGGGTGATCGCGTGCGTGTCGGCCATCCGGTCGAGCACCCAGTCGCGCCGGTTGCGCGCCGCCTCGGGGTAGTGGAACGGGTTGTAGTTGTTGGGCGATTTGGGCAGCGCCGCCAGCATCGCCGCCTCGGCGACGGTGATCTGGTCGAGCGGCTTGTTGAAGTACGTCTGCGCCGCCGAGGCGACGCCGTAGGCGCCCTGGCCGAGATAGATCTCGTTCAGATAGAGCTCGAGTATGCGCTGCTTGCTCAGGCTGCGCTCGATGCGTAGGGCGAGGATCGCCTCCTTGACCTTGCGCTCGAGCGAGCGTTCGTTGCTGCCGAGCAGCATGTTGCGCGCCACCTGCTGGGTGATCGTCGAGGCGCCGATCGGCCGGCGGTTGTCGCCGAAATGCTGCAGGTCGTTGACCGCGGCGCGCGCGATGGCGAGCGGATCGACGCCGCGGTGGACCCAGAAGTTCTGGTCCTCGGCGGAGACGAAGGCGCGGCGCACGATCTCCGGTATCGCGGTGTACGGCTCGAAGATGCGACGCTCGGTGGCGAGCTCGGCCATCAGGCGATCATCGGCGTCGTAGATCCGGCTCATCGTCCGCGGCTGGTAGTTGCGCACGCCGTCGAGCGTCGGCAGCCCGGCGGCGTAGCGCTCGTAGGTGTTCCAGGCGATCAGGCCGCCGATGCCGCCGACGACCAGCACCAGCGCGGCGGCAAAGCCGATCAGCCGGCGCAGCAGGCGGAAGCGCGGACGCCGGCGCGTCGGCTTCGGCGGTCGGCCGCCGCCAGGGCCGGAGCCGGAGCTACCGCCAGTGCCGGCAGGAGTGGCGTCGTGCGGAACCATCGGCGCCGCGGCTGTCAAAGGCCGATTCATGACGTCAATATAAACGATCTGCGCCGGGGAGTCGCGGCGCCCAGGACGGGCATTCCCGGACGGAGCCATGCGGCAAGGCCGGCGCGGCGGGGCGAGCCGCCGGGCGTGTCCGTCGGCGATGTTCAGCCGGCCAGGGCGGCGCCGGTCACGAAATAGCGATCGATGGCGCGTCTGAGGGCGGCGGCGATCAGCGCGCGATGGTCGGCGCGGCTGAGCGCGGCCTCGTCCTCGGGGTTCGACATGAAGCCCATCTCGATCAGTATGCTTGGAATGTCGGGCGATTTCAGCACCGCGAAGGCGGCGTGACGCCCGGGATGCGGCAGCAGCCTGGTCGAGGCGCCGAGTGCTGCGACGGTGCCGCCCTGCATGCGCGCCGAGCCGAGCCGCGTCTCGTGGGCGACCAGCGAGGCGAGTATCCGCGCCACCTGCGGCGACAGGCCGGCGGCATGGCCACCCTGGCCAGGAGCGGCGAAGCGGTCGGCCGAGTTCTCGCGCACGGCGAGCGCCGCGCTCTCCTTGTCCGACGCCTCCCCCGACAAGGTGTAGACGCTGGCGCCGCGCACGCCGGGATCGTGCAGCGCGTCGGCGTGCATCGAGACGAACAGCGCGGCGCGATGCTCCTGCGCGATGCCGACCCGGTCGTCGAGCGGGATGAACTGGTCGGGGGCGCGGGTGAGATGCACCTGGTAGCGGCCGCCGGCGAGGAGCTGGCGACGCAGCTCGACCGCGGCGGCATAGGCGACGTGCTTTTCATAGGTGCCGGACCAGCCGATCGCGCCGGGATCCTTGCCGCCATGGCCGGGATCGAGAACGATCACCGGCGGCGCCGCCCTAGGATGCCGGTTGGCAACCGGCGCCGCAGCGTGGGTTGCAGCGTGGGCCGCAGCGTGGGCGGGCGCGGCCGACGCGCCGAGGCGGCCGGGCAGCAGCAGGGCGGCGCCGAGACCGTGGGCGAGCAGCAGGCGCCGTCCGAGCGGCGGCGCGGCGATGCCGGGTGGGTTGCGTGCAGGATCGGCCGCCATGCGACCAAGCTAACATCTGGCCTGCACACACCTGCCTGTCGCATTGATTACAGGCGATTTATCCGATCCGCCTGTGGCGAAACCGCCACGGTATTGTGGATTGCGCAACACGCTTGCGGCACAGCGTCGTTTGCGTCACTGTTTGCGTCAATCCGAAGGCGCAAGTCTCGGTCCGTCATGCCGGTGTAACCTTGCGGTGCGGTCCGGCAGGCAGGCCGCGCACCTTCGCCGGCCCTGTGCGCGCTTGTGGCGGCGCCTGGCCGGGGGTTGGTCCTGGCGGCTGCGACGTGCGGCCGGTCCGCCTGGCTGATCCGGCCGCCGACGCGCCCCCGTGGCGCGGCGGGCGTGCGGCACGCGGCGCGGGCGCAGGGATTGAATGACCTCGACCGAACGCGACCGCCACGCTCCCGCACCAGACCGCTCCCGCCCGAAGGCGCGGCGGCCTGGCGCGCACGGCCGATCGACGGCCACGGCCCCGCGCCCGGAACCGGTCGGATTCAGCTTCGCAGACAGGCACATCGCCTTGCCGATCATCTTCCACATGCCGGCCCGCCAGGCCGCGCGACCGCGCCGAGCCGGTCGCGCCCGAGCGGCGCCCTGGAGCCCAATCTTCCATGACCAAACGTATGCTGATCGACGCGAGCCACGGGGAAGAGACCCGCGTGGTGGTGCTGGATGGTAGCCGCCTAGAGGATTTCGACGTCGAGACCGCGACCAAGCGGCAACTCAAGGGCAACATCTATCTGGCCAAGGTGGTGCGGGTCGAACCCTCGCTGCAGGCCGCCTTCATCGAGTATGGCGGCAACCGGCACGGCTTCCTCGCCTTCGCCGAAATCCACCCCGACTACTACCAGATACCGGTCGCCGACCGACAGCGCCTGCTGGAGATGCAGGAGGCCGACGCGCGCGCCGAGGCGGAGGCCGAGTATGCGGCGGCGGCGCGCGACGCGGCGGCCGAAGCCGGCGGGCGCCAGGGTGAGGTTCGCCAGGACGGAGTCCACCAAGGTGCGGTGACGATCCCGATCGCGGCGTGGCCTCAGGACGGGGAACCTCAGGACGGGGGGCCTCGGGACGAAGGATCTGAGGACGAGGGGTCTGAGGACGAGATGCCGAGCGGGCCCGCCGCGGCGACGCTCGCCGTGCCGCAGGCGCGGCGCTTCGCCGATGACGCTGGGGTGCCCGACGAGCCGCCGGCGGCGCCGGATACCGGCGAGGGCGACATCACGCCCGGCGTCGACCTCGCGCCGGAGGCGGCGGAGGTGGTGAGCCTGCCGCAGGCGGCGGTGGAGCCTTCGACCGTGCGGTCGGCGGACGTCGCGATGTCCGGCGGGCTTGGCGGCGACGTGTTCCCGGACGTGAGCCCTGATCCCGCGCCCGGACTTGGCGAGGACGCCGGCCCGATCCCCGGCGCCGACCCGGCATCGCTGCCCGACATCGCGCCTGACACGCTGCCGGAAGAGCGGCTAGGGGAGGAGCTGCCGCCAGGCTCGCCGGAGCGCGATTTCGTCGAGGGCAGCGACCCGGAAAGCGGCGAGCCGGTCTCGCTCGCCGACCAGCGCGATGAGCGCGACGAGCACGCCGGCGCGGAGGCTCGGCGCCGGTCGCCTGACGC
>CAXTSD010000124.1:0-6946 GCA_964246775.1 uncultured Acetobacteraceae bacterium
AAATATTTTTTTTAATTAAAAAAAAACGGGGGGGGGGCCCCCCGCCCCCCCCGGGGGGGGCCCCCCCGCATTGGGGCTTGGGGTGCCCGGTCGAGGGCAGAGCCCTCGCCTTGCCTTACGTTTTTCTTTCGCCCCCGAGAGAGGTGAATTCCCCCCGCGCTTGGTGTATCTGCTGCACGGCAGCATGACGTTGCGGAGGCGGGTGCAATGGACGACGCCGAGATCTACGCAAGGCTGACGCCGATCTTTCGCGACGTCTTCGACGACGACGAGATCGAGTTGCGCCCGGAGCTGACCGCGAACGACGTCCCGGAATGGGACAGCATGAGCCACATCCGCCTGGTCCTCACCATCGAGCGGCGGTTCAACCGCACCTTCCCCGCCTCCCGCGTTTCGCAACTCAAAAACGTCGGCGACCTCGTCTCGCTGATCCGGGCGACCGCCTGAGATGACCGGGCTGTATTCCCGCCTCGCCTGGCTGCGGCCGCCGCCGCCCGGGTTTTCGCAAATCTGCAAGACGCTGGGCGAGGCCGACCGCCCTGGCGCGCGCGCCCGCGCCGCCGCCGATGCCGGGCTCGACGTGAACCAGCTGTCGCGCCTCGGCCGCGCCATCACCCGGCTCAGTGCGGCTGGCCGGGACATGGCGCCGCTGCAACCGTTCCGGCTCGGCCTGCTCGGCAACGCGACGCTCGACCTGCTGGCGCCGGCGCTGGTCGCGAGCGCCGCCCGCCACGGCATCCTGCTCGAGGTGGTGCAAGCCGAATACGGCCAGGTGATGCAGCAGGCGCTGTCGCCGGACGGCGCGATCAACCAGAGCCGGCCCGACGCCGTGCTGCTGGCGCTCGACCTGCGCGGCCTGCCGATGCGCCCGACGCCGGGCGACCTGCCCGGGGTTCAGGCGAGTGTTAGCGCCGGCATGGCCTGGCTCGACGCCGTGCGCGAGGGGTTTGCCCGCCATGGCGCCGGCGCCGTCTGCATCGTGCAGACCCTGGCGCCGCCGCCCGAAACCCTGTTCGGCAGCCTCGACCGGGTGGTGCCCGGCACCGTCGCCGACCTCGCCGACCGCTTCAACCGGGCGCTTGCCGAGAGCATCGCCGGCACCCGCGACGCGCTGCTCGACGTCGCCTCGCTCGCCGCCGTCATCGGCCTTGACGAGTGGCATTCGCCCGGCCAGTGGAACCTCGCCAAGCTGGCGTTCAGCGACGCCTCGGTTCCGCTCTACGCCGAGCACGTCGCCCGGCTGATCGGCGCGTTGCGCGGCCGCAGCCGCCGCTGCCTGATCCTTGACCTCGACAACACCGTCTGGGGCGGGGTGATCGGCGACGACGGGCTCGACGGCATCAAGGTGGCCGAGGGCGACGCCACCGGCGAGGCGCATCGGGCGGTGCAGCGCCTGGCGCTCGACCTGCGGGCGCGCGGCGTCGTGCTCGCCGTGTCGTCCAAGAACACCGACGCGGTGGCGCGCGCGCCGTTCGCCCGGCACCCGGAGATGCTGCTGAAGGAGGCGCATTTCGCGGTGTTCCAGGCCAACTGGAACGACAAGGCGACCAACATCAAGGCGATCGCCGACGAGCTGTCGCTCGGCCTCGACGCGATGGTGTTCCTCGACGACAACCCGGTGGAGCGCGGGCTGGTCCGCCAGTTGCTGCCCGAGGTCGCGGTGCCGGAGCTGCCCGACGACCCGGCGCTCTACGCCCGCACCCTGGCGGCGGCCGGCTATTTCGAGGCGGTCGCGTTCTCGGGCGAGGACCGCGCCCGGGCGGCGATGTACGACGACAACGCGCGCCGCGTGCAGTTGCGCGCCGCGGTCGGCGACGTCGACGCCTATCTCGCCTCGCTCGACATGGCGATCACCTTCCAGCCGTTCGAGCCGACCGGGCGGGCGCGCATCAGCCAGCTGATCAACAAGTCGAACCAGTTCAACCTGACGACGCGGCGCTACAGCGAGGCCGACGTCGCGGCCGCCGAGGCCGACCCCGACGCCTACACCCTGCAGGTGCGCCTGGCCGACATGTTCGGCGACAACGGCATGATCTGCGTGGTGATCTGCCGCTCCCGCGGAACCGACGCCTGGGAGATCGACACCTGGCTGATGAGCTGCCGGGTGCTCGGCCGCAAGGTCGAGGCCGCGGTGCTGCGCCAGTTGCTGGCGGCGGCGCGCGAAGCCGGCGTCGCGCGCCTGATCGGCGTCTATCGCCCGACCGGGCGCAACGCCATGGTGCGCGAGCACTACGAAAAGCTCGGTTTTGCCCTGATCGGCGACATGGACGGCGAGACGCGCTGGGCGCTGCCGACGACAACCGAGATCGCCGCCGCGCCGATGCGCGTGCTGAGCCCGGCCCAACTTGTCGCTGCCTGAGCAGGGGCCTGAGCGCGCCAGCCGGCTGCCGCGCCGGGATCTGCTGCTGATCCCGCTGCTGGCGCTGCTGACCTGCCTCGCGCTGTTCGGCCTCGCCGAGCTCGGCGCCCGCGTGTTCTGGCCGTCGAGCGAGGACGACCCCTGCGTGATGACCGACCCGTCGCTCGGCCACCGCTTCCGGCCGCACTGCGTCTCTCGGGTGAAATCGATGGAGGGCCCCTGGGTCACCAACCGCTACAACGCCTGCGGCTACCGCACCGACGGCGGCTGCGGCCCGCGCGCGCCGGGGGTGCGCCGGGTTGACTTGCTGGGATCCTCGACCGCGCAGGGCTACCTGATCCCCTACGAGGGCACGGTCGCCGCCAGCCTCGCGCGCGACCTCGCCCGGCAATGCCGCGCCGCCGTCGAGCTCGAGAACATGGGCATGATCGGCTACCAGGGCGAGGTGATCGTCCGCCAGCTCGACGAGGCGCTGGCGCTGCATCCCGACGCCATCGTCTTCCTGGTCACGCCATTCGACTTCGACCCGTCCGCCCCCAGCCCCGGCCCGGCAAAACCCGGCGCCGCAAGCCCTGGCGCCGCGCCGGAGCACGTCGAGCTGCTGCGCCGGCTGCGCAACCTCGCGAGCGGCAGCCAGGCGCTGGCGCTGGCGCAGCACCTGATGTTCACCGACAACCAGCGCTTCGCCTCGCTCTATCTCGGCTACGGCGACCGCGCCGACTTCCTGCGCCCGCCGTTCAGCCCGGCCTGGCGCCGCCGCCTCGCCTATCTCGACGGCCTGCTCGGGCGCATCAAGGCGCGGCTCGATCCCGCGGGCGTAAAGCTGGTGCTCGCCTACGTGCCCTCGCGGGTGCAGGCGATCTACCTCGCCGCCGGCACCCGGCCGGCCGGCATCGACCCATTCGCGTTCGGCCAGGCCCTCGGCGCGATCGCGCGGGCGCACGGCGCCGCCTATGTCGACATGTCGGACAGCTTCGCCCGCCTGCCGGATCCCGGCTCGCTGTTCTACCCGCAGGACGGCCACCTGACGGCAGCCGGCCAGCCGCTGGTCGGCCGCGCCATCGCCCGGCAGATCGTCGCCAGTGCCGCCGCCTTCCAGGGCTGCGCCCGCTCCGACAGCGCGCTCCTGACGCCGAGCGAGCCGAAAGCCACGCCGTGACCGTCCCGTCGCTGACCTTCTTCGCCTTCGCCCTGGTGGTGGCAACGCTCATCCAGCTCTGTCCCTGGCCCGCCGGGCGCCGGCTGATCTTCCTCGCCGCCAACCTGTATTTCCTGTTGAGCTACGCCCAGTCCGCCGCCGTGCTGGCGCCGCTCGCCGGCTTCCTCGCCCTCGGCTACGTCGCAGTGCTGGCGGTGCGTCGCGGCGCCTCCGCCCCGCTGTTCGCCGCCCCGCTGTTCGCCGCAGTGCTGGCGGCGGTGACGCTCGCCTTCATCTGGCTCAAGCGCTACAGCTTCCTGCCCGAGGCGAGCTTCCTGCCGTTCGCCTACCTCACGCTCGGGCTGTCCTACATCTTCTTCCGCGTCGTGCACCTGATCATCGATGCGCGGGACGCCGGGCTGCCGCCGGTGCCGGTGCTGTCCTACCTGAACTACACGCTGAACTTCACCACCCTGGTTTCCGGCCCGATCCAGCGCTACCAGGAGTTCCGCCGCATGGAGACGGAGCAGCGCCTGAAACTCGACCTGATCGTCGCCGGTCAGGGCATCGAGCGCATCATCGTCGGCTTCTTCAAGGTCTCGGTCGTCTCGAGCGCCCTGTGGTCCGAGCACCTGCGGGCACTCGCCTCGCTCGGCGCCGACGCCTCGGTGGGCGGGCGCGCCGCCGACGGGCTGAGCATCGCGCTGGTCTACCCGGTCTACCTCTACTTCAACTTCTCCGGCTACATCGACATCGTCATCGGGGTGGCGAAATTCCTCGGCCTCGATCTGCCGGAAAACTTCGACCGCCCGTTCTCGTCGGAGAACTTCATCGGCTTCTGGAACCGCTGGCACATCACCCTGTCCACCTGGCTGAAGACCTACGTGTATTCGCCGCTGCTGATCACCCTGATGCGGCGCTTCCCGAGCCCCCGCCTCGAGCCGTATTTCGGCGTCTTCGCCTTCTTCGTCACCTTCTTCCTGATCGGCGTCTGGCACGGCCAGACCTCGGTGTTCCTCGTCTTCGGTCTGCTGCAGGGTTTTGGCGTCAGCGCCAACAAGCTCTACCAGATCACCATGACGAGGCGGCTGGGGCGCAAGCGCTACAAGGCGCTCGCCGCCAACGCGCTGTATCGGGCCGGCGCGCGCGGCCTGACCTTCTGCTGGTTCGCCTTCACCCTGTTCTGGTTCTGGTCAAGCTGGCGGCAAATCGGCCAGATCGAGGCCGCGCTCGGCCCGCCGCTGATCGCCGCACTCTGCGCGGCCGCCTTCGTCGGCGCGAGCCTCGCACTCGCCGCCGGCGAAGGCGGGCGCGCGGCGGTGCTGGCGGTGCGCTGGGGCGACGCCCCGGCGGTGCGCTCGCGCTATGTGCGCACGGTATGGGATACCGGGCTGATCCTGATCACCGTCTGCCTGATCGTGTTGCTCAACGCGCCTGCGCCTGATATCGTCTACAAGGCGTTTTGATACCGGAAAGAAAGCGGTTCTTTTTCGAGAAAAAGAACCAAAAAGCTTTTGTTATAAATGGCTCCACTCGCTCTGGAGCAGTGCTATGGAATCCTACCCCTTGCCGTCGAGTAACGCCCCGGCGGCGGCGCTGATCGTCTTCAGCGGCCTGCCCGGCACCGGGAAGACGACGCTGGCGAGCAGGCTCGCCGCCAGCCGGGCGGCTACCTATCTGCGGATCGACGTGATTGAGCAGACGATCCGCAACGCCGAGCCGGACCGGACCGAGATCGGCCCCATTGGCTATGAGATTGCATTCGCTCTGGCCGAGGGCAACCTTCGTATCGGCCAGACGGTGATTGCCGACTGCGTCAACCCGGTCGCCGAAAGCCGGGATGCCTGGCGCGAAGTCGCAGCCCGCACCGGCAGTCCACTTTACAATATCGAAGTCATCTGCTCCGACCCACGCGAGCACCGGCGCCGGGTGGAAACCAGAACTGCGGACATCTCCGGCCATATACTGCCCACATGGGCATCGGTCCAACGGCACAAGTTCGAACCCTGGCAGACGGGGCGCCTTGTCATCGACACCACGCGGTATTCGGCCGCCGAAGCCTTGGCGGCGATCGAGGCGCATCTTGTCTCCGCGCCGTCCGGCGGAGCGTAGCCGGCTTCGTCCAGCGCGGACGGACTGCTTCACCAAATCTGTCGGCGTGGCGCAGGATGCGCCAGGATATTCCGACGGAGGGCGAGGGTGAGCTGGGAGACACAGGGACGCCAGGAGCACGGCTGGTTCGGCCATGGTACGGGGCCTGAAGGCGGCCCGGATATCGGCGACCTTGCCGAGCGCGTCGCCTGGACGGCGCATGCCTCGCTCATGGGCCTGCCGCGACAGGACTGGCGCAACAGCGCCGCAACCTTCGACGGAGACAGGGTCCAACGCCTTCAAAGGGCAATGGCGGCCTGGATCGCCGCGCGCTCGCTGAGCCGGGCGGAGTTCGAGAGGCGGTTCGTGGGTTCCATGGTGAGCGACGCCGCGATCGACAGCCTGCGGGCCTCGGCCGAGGCTGTCAGGACCGCGACGACCCACCACGACCTCGGTGTTGCCTCAACCCACCTGGCGAGTGCGATGCAGGGCATCGGCCTGAGCAGATGGCCCGGCTTCCTGAGGGACGCCGCGGACCGGGCTGACGCCGCCCCGCCGGCAGGCGATGGGGTCCGTGCGCAGGCGATCAATACCGCCACGAGCTCCAGGCCGACATCAAGCCCCAGCGCTATGATGGCCGCTCCGCCGGCGGCACCAGTTTTTGGCGTACAGCCACAGCCCATCGCCGCGGACCAGCTACGCACTATCATGCCGAACGCCGGAGATGCCGCGGACGACTACGTCGATGCGCTTAATCAAGCCATGGCTGCCAACGGCATCGATACACCTGAGCAACGCGCAGCCTTTCTGGCGCAGGTTGCGGTCGAGAGCCATCAACTGCAGAACACAACCGAGAATTTGAATTATACAACCGCTCAGCGGCTTCAACAGGTATTCGGCTTGGCGGCCTTTCCCTCCTCAGATGCAGCAGCGCCGTATTTACGTAATCCCGAGGCGCTCGCAAATCGTGTGTACGCCAACCGCAACGGCAATGGCGACGAGGCGAGCGGCGACGGCTACCGCTATCGTGGCCGAGGGCTTATGCAAACGACTGGCCGTGAGAATTATCGCGCAGTCGGCCACGAGAACGACCCCGAAACCTTGGAAGCGCCACAGGGTGCCGCTAATGCCGCTGCCCAACACTGGGCGAGCCATGGCCTGAACGGACAGACCACGAGAGCGCTTAACCAGCAGCAATTCGACGAGGTGTCGCGAACCGTCAACAGATATGATCCCAATCTGCAGGCGCGATGGAACGCCTACCAACGCGCCCTCGGAGCGCTCGGCGGCGGCCGGTGAAGACCCTTGCGGCAGCGAGGGCAGTGCTTCTCGGGGCAGCACTCGCGGTCCATTCCGGC
>CAXTSD010000125.1:0-6862 GCA_964246775.1 uncultured Acetobacteraceae bacterium
CGAGCGAATCATAACCGACTCCGGCGAATCAAGCTCTTTCCGAACGGACACTTAGATCCATTTGCTCCAAGCAAACCGGGAAAACGCCTTCTGCAAGCAATGCTTCTACAAGACGGTCCTCATTTCTGAGCCGTCGTGCGAAAGTTCTCCGACGATCCAGATAGATAGGCTTATTTGATTTAGGTTTACTGATTTCGTTGAAGTTTTGTCCGATAGTGTCGAAGAGCGTTTCTATGGATCTGTGATAGTTGCACTGACCGGCAACATTGAAGCTGATCGTCAGTTCTTCGATGGTGATCAGGTCAGAGCGTTCGACCTGAGTCTGCGTAAGATCATTGTTCTTACAATATACATCAAGCATCTGAGCAGCAGCGGGTGGCATCTCGGAGTTAAGCACTGACGTTGCGGATGACACCAATTCCGCTGGCATCGGGGCGAGACGGCCTATGCCGTCGATGGCGGCGTGGAAGTAGTTATCTGCCGACCCGCAAAGCGCACTTAGATGCGATCCATTGAGCACCAGGCGGCGACCCGCATTGATGGAGATCCATGTCCCGTGATCTTGGAAATCGTGTTCTTCCGGGTTGGCATGGACCAGCGTGTCAGCAATCACCCAGCCATCTACGATAATCGCGCCACACGTTGAAAAGCATTGTACATTCCTGAAAGAGAAAACCGCAGGCGAGGGTGAGACATACGAAGTCTGCTTCCAACTGAATCCACTTGGCTCTTCGCGCACAGTCCATCTCTCAAGGAAGACCTTGCCGAACTGCATGTCTCCTAACTCCACCTCGGTCTCACCTAAAGAAGTATTATGGACCACTCTCCCTGGGTGTAGAGTTGGAACGACGCGTTCCATGAATTCCGATAGCCCAATTTTTTCGTATCGGTTCAGTTCTTGAGTCAACGCGATGCCCCGTCCGCCTCTTTCACACCTTTAAAGTCGAAGCAAAGACGCAGGGAATAAATGGATTTCAAAGGCTCCGCCTTTGATGGGGTCAAGGGGCAAAGCCCCTTGTCTTGCCTTGCGCTTCGGGGCGCTCAAGCCGCGAGAGGGTGGCGGATCAGGCCGGGCAGTGCGAGGCCGTGGCTGTCGAACAGGTGGCAGGCGGCCGGGTCGAGGGCGAGTTGGATCGGTTGATGCGCCGCCGTCCGGTCGGCGCCGTCGGTTTGCACGGTGAGCGGCACGTCGCCTCTCAGCGTCACGTGCAGCAATGTGAGGCCGCCGAGGCGTTCGACCAGGCGGACGTCGCCGGCGAGCGGGCCGTCGGGCGCGACCGACAGCGCTTCTGGGCGCACGCCGAGGGTGACGGGCTCGCCTATGCGCAAGGCGCCGCCTTCGGCCGGCACGCTGACCTGCGTGCCGCCGGGCAGCTCGACGGCGACGCCGGAGGCCGAGACGCGGGATACTGTGGCGGCGAGCATGTTCATCCTTGGCGAGCCGATGAAGCCGGCGACGAACAGGTTGGCGGGGTGATGGTAGAGCTCGAGCGGCGAGCCGACCTGCTCGACGCGGCCGGCCTGCAGCACCACGATCCTGGTTGCCATCGTCATCGCCTCGATCTGGTCGTGGGTGACGTAGATCATCGTCGCGCGCAGTTCCTCGTGCAGGCGCGACAGCTCGATGCGCATCTGGCCGCGCAACGCGGCGTCGAGATTGGACAGCGGCTCGTCGAACAGGAACACCTTTGGCTCGCGCACGATCGCCCGGCCGATGGCGACGCGCTGGCGCTGGCCGCCGGACAGCGCCTTGGGCGTGCGGTCGAGATAGGCGTCGAGCTGCAGCACGCGGGCGGCTTCGGCGACCTTGCGGTCGCGCTCGGCCTTGGGGACGCGGGCGAGGCGGAGCGCGAAACCCATGTTCTCGCGCACCGTCATGTGCGGATACAGCGCGTAGGACTGGAACACCATGGCGAGGCCGCGGTCGGCGGGGCCGACCTCGTTCACCCGCTGGCCGTCGATCCGCAGCTCGCCGGCGCTGATCTCCTCGAGCCCGGCGATCATGCGCAGCAGGGTGGACTTGCCGCAACCCGAGGGGCCGACGAAGACGACGAGGTCGCGGTCGTGGATGTCGAGGCTGATGCCCTTGATCGCCTCGGTGCTGCCGTAGGTCTTGCGCAGGTCGCGCAGGGTGAGCGTCGCCATCGCGTGAGGCTCCTTATTTCACCGCGCCGAAGGTGAGCCCGCGCACGAGCTGCTTCTGGCACAGCCAGCCGAAGACGAGGTTGGGGGCGACCGCCATCGTCGAGGCGGCGGAGAGCTTGGCGAAGAACAGGCCTTCGGGGCTCGAGAACGAGGCGATGAAGGCGGTGAGCGGGGCGGCGTTCGACGAAGTGAGATTGAGGCTCCAGAACGCCTCGTTCCAGCACAGGATCAGCGACAGCAGCCCGGTGGAGGCGACGCCCGGCAAGGTGAGCGGCATCAGCAGGTGGTAGATTTCGCCCCAGGTCGACGCGCCGTCCATGCGCCCGGCCTCGAGGATTTCGTGCGGCACGTCCTTGTAGAAGGTGAACAGCATCCAGACCACGATCGGCAGGTTCATCAGGGCGTAGATCACGAGCAGGCCGAACCAGGTGTCGAGCAGGCCGGCGCTGCGGAACAGCAGGTAGATCGGCACCAGCACGCCGACGGGGGGCAGCATCTTGGTCGACAGCATCCACAGCAGCGTGCCGCGGGTGCGCGCCGTCGGGTGGAAGGCCATCGAATAGGCGCAGGGGACGGCGAGCGCGAGTGCGACCAGCGTGCCGCCGAGCGAGACGATGACGCTGTTGGCGGCGAAACGCAGGTAGTCGGCGCGGCCGAGCACCTCGGCGTAGGAGGCGAGGCTCGGCGTGAAGACCAGGTGCGGCGGGGTGGCGATGGCGTCGCCCTCGGTCTTGAGGCTGGTCAGCACCATCCAGAAGATCGGGAAGAACAAGGCCAGCGCCACCGCCCAGCCGAGCACGGCGACGCTGACGCGGGAGGGCAGGCTTGCCCGCATCGCCTAGACCTCCAGCTGGCGGGCGACGGTGCGCACCAGGAAGATCGCGACGACGTTGGCGAGCAGGATGGCGACGACGCCGCCGGCCGAGGCGCCGCCGACGTCGAACTGCAGCAGTGCGCGGGCATAGATCAGGAAGGCGAGGTTGGTCGTCGCGTTGCCAGGGCCGCCCGAGGTGGTGACGAAGATCTCGGCAAACACGGAGAGCAGGAAGATGGTCTCGATCATCACCACGACGCTGATGGCGCGACGCAGATGCGGCAGGGTGATGAACCAGAACTGGGCGAGCGGCCCGGCGCCGTCCATGCGCGCCGCCTCGCGCTGCTCGTGGTCGAGCGACTGGTGGGCGGTGAGCAGGATCAGCAGCGCGAAGGGCAGCCACTCCCACGACACGATGGCGATCACCGAGAGCATCGGGAACTCGGCGAACCAGTCGACCGGCTGCAGGCCGACGGCGTGCAGGGCGGCGCCGAGCACGCCATAGATCGGGTGCATCATCAGGTTCTTCCAGATCAGCGCGCTGACCGTCGGCATGACGAAGAATGGCGAGATGGCGAGCAGGCGGGCGACGGACTTGCCCGGGAACGGCGTGTCGAACAGCACCGCGAGCGGAGTGCCGAGGCCGACGGTGATCACCAGCACGGCGCCGAGCAGGACCAGGGTGTTGATCAGCGAGGCCCAGAAATCCGGGTCGGTGACCAGGAAGCGGTAGTTGTCGATGCCGGCGAAGCCGCCGAGCGTCGGGTTCAGCAGGTTGTAGTTCCGCAGCGAGAACCACAGGGTCAGCGCCAGCGGCACGATCATCCAGGCCAGCAGGACCAGGACGGAGGGCGCGACCAGCATCGGCCCCGGCCGGCGCCGCCTGCGGGCGGGATTGGGGACCGGCCGAGGCGTGGCCGCGTCCACGCTACTTCTTCGGGTAGCCGGCCTGGCGCATCGTCCGCGCGGTCGCCGATTGCGCCGACTTGAGCGCGGCCTCGACCGTGGTCTGGCCGGTCAGCGTGCCGGCGATGGTCTGGCCGACCTGGGTGCCGATGCCCTGGAACTCGGGAATGGCGACGAACTGCGCGCCGGTATAGGGGCGCGGCGCGGCGGTCTGGCCGTCGATATTGGAGACCGCGATCGCCTGGCGCACGAAGCCCGCGAACGGGGCTGCCGCCTTGTAGTCAGGGTTGTCATAGGTCGAGGCCCGGGTGCCTGGCGGCACCGAGACCCAGCCATTGGCGCGGGCGACGATGCCGATATACTCCTTCGAGGTCGCCCAGGCGACGAAGCTGCGGGCGGCGTCCTTCTGCTTCGAGGAGGCCGGGATGCCGAGGTTCCACGACCACAGCCAGGTCGGCGCGCTCGGGTCGGCGTCGGTCGGCATCGGCGCGAAGCCGACGCGGTCGGCGACTTGCGACTGCTTCTTGTCGAACAGCAGGCCGCCGGCGACGGTCGCGTCGATCCACATGCCGCAATGGCCAGAGGAGAACAGTGCCAGGTTCTCGTTGAAGCCGTTGGAGGTCTCGCCGGGCGGGCCGTCGGCCTTGAGGATACTGTCGTAGTAGCTGATCGCCTTGTGCCAGGGCGCGGTGTCGATCGTGGTGTGCCAGCCGGCGTCGAACCACTGTCCGCCGAAGGCATTCACGAGCGAGGTGACGTAGGCCATGTTCTCGCCCCAGCCCGGCTTGCCGCGCAGGCACATGCCGTAGATCTGGTTCGGCTTGTCGGTGATCTTGTCGGCGTATTCGCGTATCTGCGCGTAGGTCGGGTGCGCCGGCATGGTGAGGCCGGCCTTGTGGAACAGGTCGGTGCGGTAATACGTCATCGCGCTCTCGCCGTAGAACGGCAGCGCGTAGAGCTTGCCGTTGTAGCTGATGCCGTCGCGCACCGGCTTGAGCAGGTCGTTCACGTCGTAGCTCGCCGGCAGATGGTCCATCGGCTCGAGCCAGCCCTGCTGCGCCCAGATCGGCACCTCGTAATTGCCGACCGTCACGATGTCGAACTGGCCGGCGTGGGTTGCGATGTCGGTGGTGACGCGCTGGCGCAGCACGTTCTCCTCCAGCACCACCCAGCGCAGCTGGATGTCCGGATGAAGCTGCTCGAACTGGCCCGCGAGTTTCTGCATCACCACCATGTCGCCGTTGTTGACCGTGGCGATGGTGAGCGTGGCCGCCCGGGCGCTGACGGCGGCGACGAGTAGGGTGGCGGCGAGGACGGTGGCGGCGAGGACGGGGCCGGCGAGCGGGGCGCAGCGATACGGACGCATGGACGGTCTCCCTCGATGTCTCGGCCGCTGGTCACTGCTCGGCTCTTGCAACGAAGCTCTCATCTCGCCCCTGAAGCGTCAACTCCGCCTGTCACTCCCCCTACCCCTCGCCCAGGCTGTCAGAAACCGAGCGTCTGTGCCGCCAAGCGCAGCGTCGCGCGGCTGCCGGCGCGGTTGAGCGAGGCGAGCCAGCGTCCGACCAGCCCGACGAGGCGGGCATCCTCGCCGAGGCCGCCGAACAGTGCGGCGATGCCGAGCAGCGGCGCGGGGTCGTCGCCGCCCTCGATCGCCTTGTCGCGCAGGGTCTCGGCGAGCGGGTGGCGGATGTCGATCGGGGCGCCTTGCTCGTCCTGCCCGCGCACCCGGCGCAGCCAGGCGGCGAGTGCGAGTGCGAGCAGCTCGACCGGCTGCCCGGCGGCCAGGCGGTCGCGTATCGGATCGACCAGGACGTTGAGCGGCGCGTCGGTGTTGACGCGCTCGACGGTGTCCTTGATCGCGGTGTTGGCGAAGCGCTCGATCAGCGTCGCCTTGTAGGCGGCAAGGTCGATGCCCGGCACCGGCGGCAGCGTCGGGCCGGTCTCGCGGTCCATCAGCGCCGCCATGTAGCGGGTCATCAGCGGCTCGGCCATCGCCTCATCGATGGTCGCGGCGCCGGTGAGGCGGCCGAGCCCGGCGACGGCGAGGTGGCTCGCGTTCAGCAGCCGCAGCTTCATGAACTCGTAGGGCGCGACGTCGGTCACGAACTGGGCGCCGACCCGCTCCCAGGCCGGGCGGGGCTGGGTGAAGCGGTCCTCGATCACCCATTGGCTGAAGGTCTCACAGAACACCGGCCAGCGATCGACGATGCCGTGCCGGCGGGCGAGCCAGGCCGCGTCGTCGGCCGAGGTCACCGGCGTGATGCGGTCGACCATGGTGGACGGAAACGCCGCGTTCGCCTTGATCCAGGCGGCGAGGCCAGGTTCGCGCAAACCTCGGTCGCGCAGGCCGGCGAGCGCCAGCACCGCTTCGCGCAGCACCGCGCCGTTGTGCTGGATGTTGTCGCAGCTGAGCGCGGTGAAGGCGGGCGTGCCGGCGTCGCGGCGGCGGCGATACGCCTCGACGATGATGCCGATGGCGCTCGACGGCCGCTCGGGATGCGCGAGGTCGGCCTGGATCAGCGCGTCCTCGGGATCGAGGCGCTTGGTCGAGCGGTTGAGGCAGTAGCCGTGCTCGGTCACGGTGAGGCTGACGATGCGTATGGCGGGCCGGTCGATCACGTCGAGCAGCGCCGTGCTGTCCTGCCCGGCGAAGATCACGCCGGCGAGCGAGCCGATGACGGTGACCGCCTCGCTCTCGCCGCTGCGCTCGACCAACGTGTAGAGATTGTCCTGCGGCGCCAGGCTCTGCTCCATTCGCCGGTCGCCCGGCATCAGCCCGGCGCCGACGATGCCGAAGCGGCGCGCTTCGGGGTCGATGTTCATCAGGTCGTGGGTGTAGCGGGCCATGTGGGCGCGATGAAAGCCGCCGAGGCCGAGATGCACGATGCCGGCGCTGACGCCCGCCGGATCGTAGCCCGGCCCCGCGACGCCGGGAGGCAGGGCGGCGAGCGCGTGCCGGTTGAGCGCCATCTGATCCATGTTGTCCCTCCTGCC
>CAXTSD010000126.1:0-6836 GCA_964246775.1 uncultured Acetobacteraceae bacterium
GCCTCGCGCGCCAGCTCCGTCGCGTGCCCGGCATGCGTCGTCTCGGCGAGCTCGCCGCGCATGCCGCTCGGGATCAGCACGTCGCGCACGCGCCACAGACCATGATCCCGCCTGCGACCGGCGGTCGGGTTGTAGATGACGATCACGCCGCAAGACGCAGGAAAGAAGCACCGGGCAAGACCAACAGTGCTGCGCCCGGCGGATGACATCGCGATGACAGACAGACGACAGTTACGTGATACTGCGCCCGGTTCAGGCACTATTTGGCCGTCATGCAAGTTTCACTGACGCGACGCGGACGTCATTGTATCTGCTCCTGGCGAGAGACACTCGGGACAGCGCCTGATCGGGTGCTCCGCGAAAGGGTTCGCATGACGGCCTCCCCCGCTTTGGCCAAGCCGCGTTACCGTGCCGTCTTCATCTCGGACGTGCATCTCGGCATGCGTGGCTGCCGCGCCGACTTCCTCGCCGACTTCCTCGGCCGGATGACGGCCGAGCGCATCTTTCTGGTCGGCGACATCATCGACGGCTGGCGTCTGCGCAAGTCGTGGTATTGGGACGCGCACCACGACGCGGTGATCCGCTCGATCCTCAACCACGCCCAGGCCGGCGCCGAGATCGTCTACATACCAGGCAACCACGACGAGATGTTCCGCGCCTGGCTGCCGATGGGGCTGTCGGTCGCCGGCCTGCGCCTCGCTCTCGAGGCCGAGCATGTGACCGCCGACGGCCGCCGACTGCTGGTCATGCACGGCGACGCCTTCGACAGCGTGGTGCGCTACGCCAAGTTCCTCGCCTTGCTGGGCGACACCGCCTACGACGCCGCCCTGGTGCTCAACCGCTGGTTCAACAGCCTGCGCCGCCGCCTCGGCTACCCATACTGGTCGCTCTCGGTCTGGCTCAAGCGCCAGGTCAAGGAAGCGGTCAAGGCGATCGACCGTTTCGAGACGGCGCTGGCCGGCGAGGCGAGGGCGCGCGGCTTTGACGGCGTCGTCTGCGGCCACATCCACCATGCCGAGATGCGGATGGTGGACGGCATCGAGTATCTCAACGACGGCGACTGGGTGGAGAGCTGCACGGCGCTGGTCGAGCACGCGGATGGCCGGCTCGAGCTGCTCGACTGGGCGGCGCTCAACCGGCTGTCCTTCCTGCCGGCCGCGCGCCGCGACGCCGGCAGGACCGACGCGGCGCGGGAAGCCGCACCTGCCTGAGGGCGTCGCGCCCGGCGGGCCAGCCGGAGCCAGGGTCGAGCCAATTATCGCCCCACGCATCGCCATCGTCTCGGAGGCCGGGCTGCCGCTGGGTACCGGGGGCGTGCGCACCCTGACCAACGTCGCGCGCCCGCACACGGCGATGGGATGCCGCGTCGCGGTCATCGGCCCGGACGGTTTCCGCACCCTGCCGTGCCCGACCTATCCGGAGATCCGGCTCGCCGTGCTGCCGGCCGGACGCCTCGCCCGCCTCGTCGAGGCGTTCCGTCCCGACGCGCTGCACATCGCGACCGAAGGCCCGCTCGGCCTCGCCGCCCGCCGCCTCGCCCGTCGCCGCCGCTGGCGGTTCACCACCTCCTTCCACACCCGCTTCGCCGAATACCAGTACGCCCGCACCGGGCTGCCGGTCGGGCTCAGCTACGCCTGGCTGCGCCGCTTCCACGGCGCCGGCAGCGGCGTCATGGTGGCGACGAAGAGCATGCGCGACGAGCTCGCCCAGCGCGGCTTTCGCGACCTCCGCCCCTGGTCGCGCGGCGTCGACCTGTCGCTGTTCACCCCGGCGGCTCGCGACCGCCCCGCCGGTGCCGCTGCCCGGGCCGACGACCCGGCCGACGATCCGACTGATCCCGGCGCCGACATCTGGGCCGGCCTGCCGCGCCCGGTGTTCGCCAGCATCGGCCGCGTCGCCGTCGAGAAGAACATCCCGGCGTTCCTCGCGCTCGATTTGCCTGGCAGCAAGGTCGTCGTCGGCGACGGGCCGATGCTGGCCGAACTCAGGCGCGCCTTCCCGTCCGCGCACTTCACCGGCGCCCGCCACGGCTTGAGCCTCACCCGCTCGTTCGCCGGCGCCGACGTGTTCGTGTTTCCCTCACGCACCGACACCTTCGGCCTGGTCATGCTCGAAAGCCTGGCCTGCGGCACGCCCGTCGCCGCCTACCCGGTCACCGGGCCGAAGGACGTGCTGCTCGCCGGCGGGCCGGCGGTCGGCGGGGTCGACGAGGATCTGCGGGCCGCCGCCCTCGCCGCACTCGAGCACGGCGACCGCACGGCGTGCCGCCGCTATGCCGAAGGTTTCTCGTGGCGGGTCTGCGCCGAGCGCTTCCTCGGCCATCTGGTGCCGCTCGACCAGGCCTCCTGCTTGCCGAAGGCGGCGCAGTAGCGGGCCTGCCGCCGCAACCTATCGGCTCAGCAGCAGCGGCAGATCCGCATGCTCGAGGACGTAGCGCGTGTTGCCGCCGGCGATCATCTGCAGCAGGCGTGACTTGGAATACGCCCCCATGCCGAGCAGGTCGGCGTGGAACGCGCGCGCCGCGGTCAGGATGCCGGCGCCGACGCTGCGCTCGATCAGCGGAAACACTGTGGTCCCCGCCTTGATGCCGTGCAGCTCGAGATAGGCGAGCAGTTCGCCGATGCGCGGGCCGGGGCGCTGGTATTCGTCGGAGTGCAGCACCTGCACCGCCTCCGCCCGTCGCAGCAGCGGCAGCATGGCGGTGACGGCGCGCGACGCCTCGGCGGTGCCGTTCCAGGCGACGCAGCAGCGGCGGGCGACGGTCGCGGGCGGCACCGGCGGCGCGATCACCACCGGGCGGCGGCTGTCGAACAGCACCGCGTGCAGCGCCTCGGAGGCGGAGATGTCCTCGTCCGCCTCGCCGTGCGGCACGACGACCAGGTCGCACAGGCGCGAGCGCTGGGCGATGATCTCGTCCTCGCGGCCGACCACGCTCGTGAAGCTGGCGCTCACCTCGGCGGCGTCGGGATGCGCCGGCTCGAGCGCGGTCCGGCGCTCGGCGACGCAGGCGTCGAACAGCGCCCGCACGGTGCGCGTGCGCTCGGTACTCTCCTTCTCGCTCGCCGACATCATGTCCTCGATCATCGCGCCGGACAGGCCATCGCCGGCAAGCGGCGCCACATCGCGGCTGTCGACCCGGACGTGCAGTGCGGCGACATGGGCGCGCCAGGGTTCGGCGATGATGAGGGCGGTGGCCAGCGCCGCCTCGCCGGCGCGCGTATTGGCGAGCGGCAGCAGGATCTTGCGGATCGACATTCTGCGCTCTCCCGTGGTCGTTTCGGGCAGCGTATCCGAGGCCAACGGCCAGGCATATACGCGTGCAGACAGGCAGGGCTCAGAGCCCGGCGAGGCGTTCGCCCCAGCCGCTCAGCGTCGCCAGCCGTCCGGCCCCCGCAAGCGTGAGCGCGATGCGAAGCGCACCGTCCGGCCGCGCATCGCCCAGTCGGTCCGGCCACTCGACGACGACGATGTCCGCCAATGCTTCCTGCCAGCCGAGCTCGGTCAGGCCGCCTGGCCCGTCGAGCCGCCACAGGTCGTAGTGGTGCAGGGTTGCGCCGCAAGCGGTGTAACTCTGTACAAGCGTGTAGGTCGGGCTCGGCACCTCGAGGCACGGGTCGCCGAGTGCGGCGCGCAGCAGCGCCCGCGCCAGCGTCGTCTTGCCCGAACCGAGCCCGCCTTCAAGCAGCACCGCGTCGCCGGGCAGCAGGCGCGGGGCGATCCACTCGCCCAGCGCCGCCGTCGCCGCTTCGTCGGCAAGCGCCACCGTCACCACCTGCTGCACCTCCGCGCCTGGCGCCGCTTCAAGCCTCGCGCCGCCACCCCATCTGCGCCGGATGTCTCGTCCGCGCCGCTCGCGTTACCCGCTATCCGAGGCACGCGAGGCCGGCGGCGAGGCCGCACTGGGCTGCGTGCTGTGCGGCCGGGCGATCCCGCCGCACGCCCGCTCGTCGCTGCACCACCTGACGCCGAAGCTGAAGGGCGGCGCGCGGCTCGCCACCGTCAGGCTGCATCAGATCTGCCACGCCGCCATCCACGCCCGCTACACCGAAGCCGAGATCGCGCGCCATCTCGCCGACCCGGTGGCGCTCGGCGCCGACCAGGAGCTGTCGCGCTTCGTCGCCTGGGTGCGGACCAAGCCGGACGACTTCCACGCGCCGACGCGGCGGACGCGCAGCAAGACCGCGAAGTGGAAGTAGGGGAAAGCGGATGCAGGATCCTACTCCTCCTCGCTCTCCAGCGACCGCTCCATGCGCGCGAGCCGCTCCTCGAGTGCGGCGAGCCGCGTCTCGGCCGCCTCCTGGCCGCTGCGCGCCGCCGCCGCCATGTCGAGCGCCGCCTCGAGCTCGTCGCGCCGCACCAGTTCGAGCCGGCGGACGAGCTCGTCGATGCGCGCCTTGACGGTTGCCTCGATCTCCTCGCGCAGCCCGGTCAGCGCCGAGAAGGCGCCGCCGGCGACCCCTGCGATGTCGTCGAAGAAGCGTGGCCTGTCGCTCATTTCCTGTCTCCTCGGGCTGTTTGCCGGTCGGTCGCGCACCTATAACCTGCGCCCATGCGCCGCGCCTCCGCCTCTGACATGGGTTACCCCACGGTTCGCCGCATGGCCTGCCGCAAGGCTTGCGCATGATCGTCATCACCGGCGGCGCCGGCTTTATCGGCTCCTGCCTGCAGGCGGCGCTCGTCGCGGCCGGGCACGAGACCATCGTCGTCGACAGGCTGGAGGCGGACGGCAAGTGGCGCAACCTCGCCGCCCATCCGCCGGCCGAGATCGTGCACCCCGAGGCGTTCGACGCCTGGCTCGCCGCGGCGCCGCCGGTGCGCCTGGTGTATCACCTTGGCGCCATCAGCGCGACCACCGCGACGGACGGCGACCAGGTCTGGCAGACCAATGTCGGGCTCAGCCAGCGCCTGTGGCGATGGTGCGCGGCTGAGGGCGCCCGCCTCGTCTACGCCTCCTCGGCGGCGACCTACGGCGACGGCGCGAACGGCTTCGACGACGACCCCGCGCGCCTGCCGAGCCTGCGCCCGCTCAACCTCTACGGCTGGTCCAAGCACGCCTTCGACCTGTGGACGCAACGACAGGCGCAGCGCCCGGCCCAGGCGGTCGGCCTCAAGTTCTTCAACGTCTACGGCCCGAACGAATACCACAAGGGCCGGATGGTCTCGGTCGTCAAGGTGAAGCACGACGAGCTGCTGGCCGGGCAGCCGCCGACGTTGTTCCGCTCGGAGCGTCCCGGCCTGCCCGACGGCGCGCAGGCGCGCGACTTCATCTGGGTCGGCGATGTGGTCGAGGCGATGCTTTGGCTGCTCGACGCGCCGCAGGTGAACGGGCTGTTCAATCTCGGCACCGGCACCGCCCGCACCTATCTCGACCTCGCCCATGCGGTGTGCGACGCCGCCGCGCGGCGGCGCGACGTGCGCTTCGTCGACATGCCGGCGGGCCTGCGCGGCCAGTATCAATCCTACACCGAGGCGAGCCCGGAGCGGCTGCGCGCCGCCGGCTATCCCGGGCGGTTCACCACGCTCGAGGACGGCATCGGCCGCTACGTGCGCGATTACCTGGCCGCCGAGGACCCTTATCTGTGATGCTGACGCCCGATGATGCTTGAACCATGACCCACGTGCTCGTCTTCCCGCAATTCGACCCGGTGCTGCTGCATCTCGGGCCGCTGCAAATACGCTGGTATGCGCTTGCCTACATCGTCGCCCTGATCCTCGGCTGGCGGCTGATGCGCCGGCTGGTGCTGCTCGGCCCCGCCGTCGCGACGCAGCTGCAGACCGACGACTTCCTGACCTGGGCGACGCTCGGGGTCGTGCTCGGCGGGCGCATCGGCTACGTGCTGTTCTACCAGCCGGGGCTGTACTTCTCGCATCCGGCCCGCATCCTGACGGTGTGGAACGGCGGCATGTCGTTCCACGGCGGCGTCCTCGGCGTCGTCGTGGCGCTGATACTGTATACCCGGCGGCAGCGCATTCCGCTGCTCGGTTTCGCCGACCGCCTCGCCGCGGTGGTGCCGATCGGCCTTGGCCTCGGACGCTGCGCCAACTTCATCAACGGCGAGCTGTGGGGCCGCCCGGCGCCGGCCTGGTGGCCGTGGGCCATGGTGTTTCCCGAGGTCGACGACGTGCCGCGCTACCCGAGCCAGCTCTACCAGGCGCTGCTGGAGGGGCTGGTGCTGTTCGTCGTGCTGATGCTCTGCGTCCGCCGCCCCCGCCTGCGCGAGCGCTTCGGCCTGATCACCGGGTTGTTCCTGATCGGCTACGGCGTCGCCCGCTGCATCGGCGAGGTATTTCGCCAGCCCGATCCGTTCCTCGGCTATCTGTGGGACGGCGCGACGATGGGCCAGCTGCTCTCTGCGCCGATGATCCTGATCGGCGTCGGCTTCGTCGCCTACGCCTCGCGCCGTCCGCCGGTGCTGGCCTGACCGCGCCGGTCGTCACGCCTGAACGGCAAGCTCGTGATGGCAAGCCTGAACGGCTTGACTTGTTCATGGCGCGCGCCAACGCGCTGTACTACGCGATGCGCGACCCGTTCGCGGACTTCGTCACCGCGCCGGAGATCGGCCAGGTGTTCGGCGAGCTGCTCGGCGCCTGGGCGGCGGCGGTGTGGGAGCAGCTCGGCCGGCCGGACCCGGTGATCCTCGCCGAGCTCGGCCCCGGCCGCGGCACGCTGATCGCCGACGCCTGGCGGCTCGTAACCCGCGTCGCGCCGGATTTCGCCGGCGCGCTCCGGCTGCACCTGGTCGAGACCTCGCCGCGCCTGCGCGCCGAGCAGGCGCGCCTGCTGTCGCAGGCGCCCATGCTGCCGCAAGCACACTGGCACGACGACATGGCCGGGC
>CAXTSD010000127.1:0-6791 GCA_964246775.1 uncultured Acetobacteraceae bacterium
TCTTCCTACATCCGCGCCCCCAATAACGAGCGATACCGCGCCAGCGTCGTCGGGGGGATGCTGTCCCCGCTGAACCGCGCGACGACGCGCGCCCGCCCGGCGCGGCCGAACCGCCGGGCGAGCGCGGGGTCCTCGGCGAGGCGGTTGATCGCGCGCGCGAGGCCGGCCGAAAACGCCGCCGGATCGGCCGGCTCGACGCCGCCTGGGGCAAGGCCGGTATCGACCAGCAGGCCGGTCTCCTCCGCCACCACGACCTCCGGTATGCCGCCGACGGCGGCGGCGACGACCGCGGTCTCGCAGGCCATCGCCTCGAGGTTGATGATGCCGAACGGCTCGTAGACCGATGGGCAGCAGAAGATCGCGGCGTGGCTGTAGAGCGCGATCGCCTCGGCGCGCGACACCATCTCGCGTATCCAGATCACGCCCGGTCTGGCCGCCGCCGCCGCAGCGACGCCGGCGGCCATCTCGGCGGCGATCTCGGGGGTGTCCGGCGCGCCGGCGCAGAGCACGATCTGCAGGCGGGGATCGATCCGCGGAATGGCGCGGACCAGGTGGATGATGCCTTTCTGTCGGGTGATGCGGCCGACGAACAGCAGGAACGGCCGTGCGGGATCGATGCCGTGGCGGGCCAGCGTCTCGGGCGCGGTGACGGGCTTGTATTCGTTCGGGTCGATGCCGTTGTGAATGACGTGCACGCGCTCGGGCCGGACGTTGAACAGCCGCAGCACGTCGTCGCGCGTCTCGCCCGAGACGGCGATGATCGCGTCCGCCGCCTCGATCGCGGTGCGTTCCATCCAGGCGCTCAGGTGGTAGCCGCGGCCGAGCTGCTCGACCTTCCACGGCCGCAGCGGCTCGAGCGAGTGGATGGTGAGGACGAACTTCACGCCCCAGAGCTGGGCGGCGAGCACGCCGGCCATGTCGGCATACCAGGTGTGGCAGTGCACGATCTGCGCGTCGAGCGTGTCCTTGGCCATGGCGAGCGAGCGCGCCATCGCGTCGAGCGCGCCGGCGAAGCGCGGGTCGGTATCCTGGCCGGCTTCGGCCCAAGCCGGGTAGCCGCGCACGCTGAGCCCCGCCTCATGGCTGCTCTGGTCGCCGAAGCAGCGCACCTCGACCTCGATGTGGCGGGCGAGCGCCCGGCTGAGATACTCGACGTGCACGCCGGCGCCGCCGTAGATCGCCGGCGGGTACTCCTTGCTGAACAGCGCGACCTTGCTGAGCGACGAGGCTGTCACTGCCCGAGCCGGTCGATCATCGGCTGCGTGATCAGGCAGACGCCGGCCTCCGTGCGGCGGAAGCGTTGCGCGTCCGACGCCGGGTCCTCGCCGACGACGAGACCTTCGGGAATGCGCACGCCGCTGTCGATCACGACGTTGCGCAGCCTGGCGCGGCGGCCGATCTCGGCATAGGGCAGGACGACGCCGGCCTCGATGCTGGCATACGAGTGCGTGTGGACGCCGGTGAACAGCAGCGACCGCCTGATCGCGCTGCCGGAGATGACGCAGCCGCCGGACACCATCGAGCTGACCGCCTGGCCGCGCCTGTTGTCCTCGTCGTGGACGAACTTCGCCGGCGGGGTGATCTCGCCATAGGTCCAGATCGGCCAGTCGCGGTCGTAGAGGTCGAGCCCGGGCAGGAAGTCGGTTAGGTCGACATTGGCCGACCAGTAGGCGTCGATGGTGCCGACGTCGCGCCAGTACGGCTCGTCCTCGGACGAGGAGCGCACGCAGGAGGTCTCGAAACGATGCGCGACGGCGCGGCCGTTCTCGACGATGTGGGGGATGATGTCGCGGCCGAAATCATGCGCCGAGCCAGGATTGGCGGCGTCGCGCCG
This sequence comes from uncultured Acetobacteraceae bacterium, assembly GCA_964246775.1. Classification (GTDB taxonomy): domain Bacteria; phylum Pseudomonadota; class Alphaproteobacteria; order Acetobacterales; family Acetobacteraceae; genus CAXMMR01. The sequence goes on from CAXTSD010000127.1 coordinate 1,835, forward strand.
CAACTGATCGATCAGGAAGCCCGTCTCGAAGACGTAGATGCCCATGCTGGCGAGCGTCTGGTCGGGGGCGTCCGGCAGGCCGGGCGGGTCGGCGGGTTTTTCGAGGAACGAGACGATGCGGTCGTGCTCGTCGACCGCCATCACGCCGAAGGCGCTGGCCTCGCGCCTCGGCACGGTGATGGAGCCCACCGTCACGTCGGCGCCGGCGTCGACATGCTGCTGCAGCATCAGCTCGTAGTCCATCTTGTAGATGTGGTCGCCGGCGAGCAGGACGATGTATTTCGGCTCGTAGCCCTCGATGATGTCGATGTTCTGGAACACCGCGTCGGCGGTGCCGGCGTACCAGCCGGTCTCGGAGACGCGCTGGCTCGCCGGCAGTATGTCGAAGCTCTCGTTGCGCTCGGGGCGGAAGAAGTTCCAGCCGCGCTGCATGTGGCGGATCAGGCTGTGCGCCTTGTATTGCGTGGCGACGCCGATGCGGCGGATGCCTGAGTTGAGCGCGTTGCTCAGGGTGAAGTCGATGATGCGGGACTTGCCGCCGAAATAGACGGCGGGTTTGGCGCGGCGGTCGGTCATTTCCATCAGCCGGCTGCCGCGGCCGCCGGCCAGCACGTAGGCCATCGCGTGGCGGGCGCGCGGCGCGGGCGGCCGGGGCTGCTCGACCATCCCCGCCCCCCCGCGCGCGCGCGGCGTCCCCCCGTATTACCGCCCGGATGGGCGGCAGGCGCAAGCCGGGGACGCCAGCCGATCAGGCGGCGTGGCGCTGCAGGTCGGCGAGCCGGCAGTGGGCGAGCGTCGCCTCGTGGGTCGCGTCCAATACGACCTTCGGGGCGGCGCCGGCGTCGAGCGCCTCCTGCCAGCGCGGCGCGCACAGGCACCAGCGGTCGCCGGGCCGCAGCCCCGGGAAGCCGAACTCCGGACGCGGCGTCGACAGGTCGTTGCCGTGCGCCGCCGTGAAGGCGAGGAACTCCTCCGTCAGCACCGCGCAGACGCTGTGGCAACCGTGATCCTCCGGCCCGGTGTCGCAGCGTCCGTTGCGGTAGAAGCCGGTCAGCGGTTCGGTCGAGCACGCGAGCAGCGGGCCGCCGAGCACGTTGAGCGACGACTTGCCGCCTTCGCCCGCATCGTCAAAGGGCATCCGCCTGGCTCCTGACCGCGTGTGAGCGCTATGTTTGACTGAGGACGATCAAGATGAGGAGGGCTATTATCAGGTTGAGCAAATTGGCCAAGACGGTTTCTCCTCAGCGTAGGTGACATTCGCCTTCAGGTTGCCGTCGACGCGGCGTTCTCAGGCGCCAGCGAACCTTTAAGCAGGTCGGCGAACGCGCGGGCGTTGCCCGACAGCCTGCCGCGCCGGTCGACATGCGGCTCCGGCCAGATCGACAGCACCGCGTTCATCGCCGTGTTGCGCCCGACGCTGCGCAAGGTGTGGCGCCACGGCAAGCGTCCCTCGCGCGCAAGATAGACCGGGTTCGCGACCTGCGCGTAGCCGAGCCGGCGGCCTGAGCTGCGGCCGGTTGAGCCGAGATGCACGCCGCGCGCGCCTGCCAGCTTGACGACCCGGCCATGGCGGCCGGCGCGCCTGGTGAAGTCGACGTCCTCGTAACAGCTCTGCAGCTTCAGCCGCTCGTCGAAGCTCAGCTTGTGGCGGCGCACGATGCTTGTTCGCACCGCCATGTTGCAGCCATAGCCGCTGAACCAGGGTTTGGCGCTGAGATCGCCTGGCGGATGGTGGTCGGCGAGCAGGCAGTGCCGGCCGAAATCGACGCCGAAGCCGGGCCCTGTCGCGCCGTCGGCGATCAGCGTGCCGGTCGCGACCGCGATCGTCGGATCGGCCTGCATGACGCGGGTCGTCACCTCGACATAGGCCGCGGCGGCGAGGAAGTCGTCGTCGAGGAACAGGACGATGTCGCAGTCGGCGGCGGCGCGCAGCAGCGCGTTGCGCTGGGCGGCGAGGCCAGGCGGCGAGGCGAGCAGCTCGACCTGCGGCGGCACGATGCCGGCGACATCGGTCTTGCTGGCGCAGCAGACCAGGACGCGGTCGGGCGCCTGCGTCTGACGCTCGAGCTCGCGCAAGGTCGCAAGCAGGGTCTGGCGCAGGGTGCCGGCCCGCCCCGTCGTCGCTATGGCAACTGCCAGCTTCATCTGCGGCGTCCTGTGATCGCCGCCGCAGTCTGGCAGCAAATCCTTTCGCAAAGGTTGACGGCGCCGGCGATTGCCCAAGGGTGCGCTGCCGCTCACGCAAGACTTCGCCGGTTCGACCGCGTCTGCATCCATGCGGCCTGCTGGTCGCGATAAGAAGCAAGGGCCATGTCGGCCAGGATATCTGGGGGAAAGTCGATGAAATCCGTGATCGTTACTGCCGCGATCTGCCTGCTGGCGGTTCCCGCCCTGGCTCAGGCCGGGGGCCGCGACACCGTGATGGTCGGCGGCCAGGCGATGCTGCCGTCGAAGACGATCGTCGCCAATGCGGTCAACTCCTCGGACCACACGACCCTGGTCGCCGCGGTCAAGGCCGCAGGGCTTGCCGGCGCGCTCAGCGGCAAGGGGCCGTTCACCGTCTTCGCGCCGACCAACGAGGCGTTCAACGACCTGCCGCCGGGCACCGTCGACACGCTGGTGAAGCCGGAGAACAAGGCCGAGCTCACGAAGATACTCACCTACCACGTGGTGCCGGGCGATTACAGCTCGGTTCGCCTGCGCGCGCTGATCCTCGCCGGCGACGGCACCGCCGAGCTCACCACGCTCGAGGGCGGCAAGCTGCACTTCATGATGAACGGGTCGAACAACATCGCCGTGCGCGACGACAAGGGCAGCGTCGCCGACATCACGATCAGCGACGTGAACCAGTCGAACGGCGTCATCCAGGTGGTCGACAAGGTGCTGATGCCGGCGGCCTGAACCGCCCGCTTCACGATGCGGCCAGCGACCTCGTAGGGATGAGGCCGCTGGCTGCAGCTTTGCGCGATCAGCGCCGGCCGGTGCTGTCCCACCAGTTGACGATCGCGGCGTCGACCGCGCCGTAGCGCTCGAATACCGCCGCGTGCTCCGCCGTCTCGATCAGCGCGAGCCGGCTGCCCGGAATGGCCGCATGTGCCATCTGGGCGACCGGGACGCCGTAGACCGGGTCGTCGATGCCCTCGACGATCAGCGTCGGCACCGTGATCCCGGCGAGCAGGCCGGAGAAGTCCGGCCGGCTCGCCAGCGCGTGGCCGCCGCCGACCATGCCGCTGACCGAGGCTTCCGCCAGGATGTCGATCATCTGCACCGCCGGCGGGTCGTTGCGCAGGCGAAGATCGCCGGTCAGCATCTGCGCATCGATCGCCGGCACGGTGGAGGCGACGCCGTTCTGCTGCGCCTGGCGCCCGAAGCCAGGCCACTGCGCCATCTCCTCGGCCATCGCCGCCTCGGGATTGGTGTCGATCAGGATCAGGCCGGCGACGCGGGCGGGCGCCTGGCTGTAGAGCGAGAGCATGATCTGCCCGCCCATCGAGTGGCCGCCGATGATCGCCGATTGCAGCCCGAGCTGGTCCATCAAGCCGAGCACGACGCCGGCGTAGCCGCCCACCGTCTCACTCGCCGGCACCGGGCCCGACTTGCCGAAGCCTGGCAGGTCCAGCACGACGACGCGGAAGCGGGCGCTGAGCTGCGCCAGCTGGTGGGTGAACAGCTGCCCGTTCAGCGGGTAGCCATGGATCAGCACCAGCGGCTGGCCGCTGCCAGCGACCTGGTAGAACACCCGCAGCCCGTTGACGACGGCCACGTTGCCCTGCCGCTGGTCGATCGCGATCGCCTGCGCCGTGCTCGGCACGCTTTGCGCTAGCGCCTGCCCGCCCGACGCCGCGACGGCCGCCAGCAGCCCGCACAGCACGCCTGTCCGCAGTAATGGTCTACGCATCATCACCTCCGTCGCCGGCCCAGATGGCCACGCGCCGCACAAGCAGGCGATGCCGCGCAGAGTTGCCGGCAGCCGCCGCAGGTCACGGCATTGCGAACCGGGAGACGGGGCTCAGCTCGTGAGACGTCAGCTCGCGAGACGTTTCAGCCGGGCGGTGAGCGTGGTCGGGCGGCGCAGGAACCGGGACGCGAACTCGGCGATGCCGCCGACCCAGTCGTGTCCGCCGGCCTGTCCGCCGGCCTGTTTGCCGGCCTGGGCCAGGGCACGACGGCCGGCGGCGACGAGGCTCGCGGTGTCGCCGAGCCGCATGTCCCTGAAGGTCAGGGTCGGGATCGCCTTGAGAAACCGGCCGTGCCGGGTGGACAGCACGGGATTGGCCGAAGGCAGCCGCAGCAGGTCGACCTGCAGGCCGGCGCGAGGCAGGTTTTCGAGGAACAGCAGGTGGTCGCCGGGCCGGGCCTGCAGGGCGTCGTTGGCCGGGATGGCGTTGAAGAACCACTCCTCGGCCGGCAGTTCGTCGAGGTAGCCCTGCAGCCTGTCGTGAAAGCCGTCATCGTGCGGGCTTGCCTTGACCCAGACGTGGATCTCGGCGTCGCTGAACAAATGCGGGCTGTCGAGCAAGGTCTGCACGACGGTGTTCTGGCTGCGCTGAAGATGCAAATGCGATGTTCCTGACCCGGATAAAAAGGGGGGATGATGGAGGATGATGCGAGCTTCGCGGCTCGCCGGCCGCAGCAACGATCGGCCATCCTGGCTGCCAGCCAGCATGCGCGCCGCGAGTTAACAAGGCGTGAACCGTGTTGCGATATTCTTGGCCGCTTCCGACCCGGCGGAGGGTCGTGGCGGCTCTGAATGCACGTTTTGGTTTTGGTGCACCACACCACCACAAAAATCCTGACGACCGCACAACATAACTCGCAGCTCGCGATAGGTTTTGCGGAAACTTCAACCGGCAGCATTGAAACTTCACCGCATGCAAGCCGCCTTGTGGCTTGCCGCGCCGCGCGCGACCGCTCACATCCCTCCGGATGCAAAGCGCTGCCCGCCACAGCCTGACTG
>CAXTSD010000128.1:0-6762 GCA_964246775.1 uncultured Acetobacteraceae bacterium
GCGCCGGTCCTGGCCGGCGGCGCGCGCGGCGTGGCAGGCGCAGGTGGCGGCGCTGCCCGCATGACCGCTGCCCTCAGCATCCGCGACCTGCGCAAGAGCTTCGGCGCCACCGCCGTGATCAAGGGGGTGACGCTCGACATCCCGGCTGGCGAGCGCCACGCGGTGATCGGCCCGAACGGCGCCGGCAAGAGCACGTTCTTCCACCTCGTGAGCGGCCGCATCGCGCCTGACGCCGGAACGATACTGCACGACGGCCGCGACATCACCGGCCTGCCGCCGCAGGTGATCAGCCGGGGCGGCCTCGCGCGCTCGTTCCAGGTCACCTCGCTGTTCGCGCGCATGACGGTGTTCGAGAACCTGCGCAACGCCGCGATGCGGGCGTGCGGCGCCGGCGTCACGTTCTGGCGCCCGGTCAGCCGCTACCCGGCGCTGAACGCGCGGGCCGAGGAGATGCTGGAGCTGACCGGCCTCGCCTCGCGCCGGCACGTGCTGGCCGGCGCGCTCGCCTATGCCGACCAGCGGGCGCTCGAGATCGGCGTCGCGGTCGCCGGCGATCCGACGACGGTGCTGCTCGACGAGCCGACCGCCGGGATGAGCCACGCCGAGACCGAACGCGCGGTGGCGCTGATCCGCCGGGTCAGCGCCGGCAAGACGCTGGTGATGATCGAGCACGACCTCGGCGTGGTGTTCGACCTAGCCGACCGCATCAGCGTGCTTGCCGACGGCCAGGTGATCGCCTCCGGCCTGCCCGCCGACATACGCGGCCATGCGGCGGTGCGCACCGCCTATCTCGGCACCGCGGCGGACGCGCTGTGCTGAACGGCGCCGGCGCGCCGCTGCTCGAGGTGAGCGCGCTCGACGCCTGGTACGGCAAGAGCCAGGTGCTGCGCGGCGTCGAGCTCAGCGTTGCGCGCGGCGAGATCGTCGCCATTCTCGGGCGCAACGGCGCCGGGCGCTCCACCACGCTCAAGGCGATCATGGGTGCGGTCGCGCGCGCCGGCCGGGTGATCTTCGACGGCGTCGATATCGGCCGGATGAGCCCGCACGCCATCGCCCGGCGCGGCCTCGGCTACGTGCCGGAAGACCGCGCGATCTTTGCCGACCTCACGACGATGCAGAACCTCATCCTCGGCGAGAAGCCGGGCCGCAGCCGTGACGGCGGCGACCAGTTCAGGCTCGCCGACGCCTACGCGCTGTTTCCCCGCCTGCAGGAGCGCGCCGACGCGCCGGCCGGGGCGCTGTCCGGCGGCGAGCAGCAGATGCTGGCGATCTGCCGCACCCTGATGGGCAACCCTGCGCTGCTGATGGTCGACGAGCCGACAGAGGGGCTGGCGCCGATGATGGTGGACCGCGTGCGCACGCTGCTCGAGACCGTGGCGGCGCGCGGCACCACCATCCTGCTGGTCGAGCAGAAGCTGGCGATCGCACTGGCGATCTGCCGCCGGCTCTACGTCATGGGGCATGGCCGGGTGGTGTTCGAAGGCACGCCGGCCGAATTCGCCGCCAACGCCGCGCTGCGGCGCGAGTGGCTCGAGGTCTGATTGCTGAGTCGAGGAAGGAAGGCCTACTTTGAGAAAAAGTAGCAAAAAACTTTTGCTCGATTGACGCCCGCCAGCCGGCGCACAGCCTTTGTAAAAAAGCTTTTTTGGTTGTTTTTCTCGAAAAAGAACCGCTTTCCTTCAGCCGAAGCGCAGCATGGTGAGCCAGTCGGCGACCAGCGCCGGCCGAGGATTGTTCTCGACTTCGACCGCGCAATGCCTGGTGATCAGCACGCCGGCCTCGCGCGGCTCGACGCGGAGCAACGTCTCGCGCAGCCGCACGCGCGCGCCGGCCGGCACGGCGGCGGTGAAGCGGAGCCGGTCGAACCCGTAATTCAGGCCGCTCGCGATGTCGGCGACGCGCCACAGGTCGGCGGCCAGGGTCGACATCAGCGACAGGGTCAGAAAACCATGCGCGATCGTGCCGCCCAGCTCTCGCCTCGCGCGCTCGACGTCGACGTGGATCCATTGCCGGTCGCCGGTCAGCTCGGCGAAGGCGTCGATCCGCGCCTGATCGACGGTGAGCCAGTCAGAGACGCCAAGCTCCTGGCCGACAAGCGCCGGCAGTTCGTCGCGTGTGATCATGCGTGCCAATAAAGACGCCCTCCCCCGGCGCGAGCCTGTCCTCGCGTCAGTCATAGGCTATAGGCGATCGAGCGGGCGGCAAAGCCGACGGTCGTTACACCAGGGCTCGCTGATCGCGACCCCTGGTATCAGAGTCTTTGTCTGGCGCGCCGCCGCCCGCCAACCCGGCGCGCATACCCGCGCGAAGCCCGCTCGCGGTTCATGCCAGTACAGCAACGATTTCGCGAACCGCATCGGCCCGGTTGCGTTACGAGCGCAACCAGGAGGAGATCCGTCATGAGAGCGATCCGACTTTCGGCTGGCGGCGCGACGGTGCTGCTGCTCCTCGCTGTCACCGCGACTGCGAAAGCTGTCGGCGCCGAAACCGCCAGCGCGCCGCGCCTGCAGCTCGCGCAGACTAGGGCGCCCTACCTGCACGACGACCGCGGCAACCAGCTCGGCCTCGGCGCGCCGCCGCTGCAGGCGAACCCGACCGCGTCCGGCGCGGCTCCGACACGCCATCATCGGCACCGGCGTCATCACCGCCACCATGCCGCGGCGCAATGAGGAGGTGAGCGGCACCAGAGGCTCCGGCCCTGCATTGCAGCCGGCGGTGCGCTGCCACGTCCACCCCGTCAGACCGCTTCCAGCGTCGCTCCCGCCTCGAACAGGATCGCGGTCTCGAGCGTGTTGCAACGCAGCGACCAGCCGTGTCCGGTCTGCCTTGCCTGCCAGCCGCCAAGCGGATGGCGCGCCACCTCGACGCGCAAACGCACCAGCTCTTCGTCATGCCGCACCATGGCGATCATCTGACCCGGCGCCGCACCCATGACCGTGAGGAGTTCCACTGCCCGCCCTCCTGAGCCGCCGCACTCGGCCGGAGATCGGCGCGCGTGCTTCGATGACGCGATCATCGCAGCGAAAGCTTGCCAAATCGTTAACGGCCTCGCCCGATTGTCCCCCGCTACGCCAGATAGCGCGCCGTCAGATGCGCCTCGAAATCGGCCGGATCGAGCCCGCGCCCGGTTGCCCGCTCGAGCAGTCCGTCAAAGCCGAACCGGCTGCCCTGCGCATGCACGTGCGAGCGCAGCCAGGCGATCAGCGGCTCGAGCCGCCCCTGCCCGAGCGAGGCGTCGAGCTCCGGCAGGTCGGCGCGCGCCGCCGCCATCAGTTGCGCCGCCGCCATCGCGCCGAGCGAGTAGCACGGGAAATAGCCGAACAGCCCGTCATACCAGTGGATGTCCTGCAGGCAGCCTTGCGCGTCGTCCGGCGGCACGACGCCGAGCAGCGCCCGCAAGCCTTCCGCCCAGGCGCCCGGCAGGTCGGCAACCTGCAGGTCGCCGGCGATCAGCGCCTGTTCCAGCCGGAAGCGCAGGATGACGTGCGCCGGGTAGGTCATCTCGTCGGCATCGACCCGGATGAAGCCGCGCTCGACGCGTCGCCACAGCCGGGCGAGATTGGCAGGCTGGAACGCCTCCCCGGCCGTCCCGAACGTCTGCGCCAGCCGGCCGCCGAGCCAGCCGAGATAGGCGTCCGACCGACACGCCTGCATCTCGACGATCAGCGACTGGCTCTCATGCGCCGCCATGCCCGCCGCCTGCCCAACCGGCTGGCGGGCGAACGCCGCCGGCAGGCCGCGCTCATAGAGCGCGTGCCCGGTCTCGTGCAGCACGCCCATCACCGCCTGGGCGCAATCCGCCTCGTTGTAGCGGGTGGTGATGCGCAGATCGCTCGGCGTGCCGCCGCAGAACGGGTGCGTCGAGCGGTCGAGCCGGGCGGCGTTGAAGTCGAGCCCGGCGGCGGCGGCGAGCTGCCGGCACAGCGCCTCCTGGGCCGCGGCCGGGAACTGCCCGGCGAGCGGCAACGGCGCCGGCAGGCGCGCCTGGCGCTGCTCGGCGAGCGGCAGCGCGGCGGCGAGAAACGTCTCGTAGCGGCTGAAGATCGCATCGACGCGCTCGCTCGTGAGCCCGCTCTGGTAGCCGTCCATCAGCGCGTCGTACGGCGGCAGGCCAAGCCGCTCGCCGAGGTGGTGGCGCGACGGCGGCGAAATCGCTGTCCCGACGGGCGACGCGCCAGACTGTCTCAGAGGCGGAGTTGGCCCGGCTCGCCGCCTCGACGAGCGCCGCCGGCAGCGCCGTCGCCCGCGTATAGGCATGGCGCATCAGCCGCAGATTGGCCGCCTGCCACGATGCCTCGCCCGTTTCCTGGCCCGTTTCCTGGTCCGCCACCTGGCCCGCCGCCTCGTCCTCGGCCGCCGCCACTGCGTCCGCCGTCTCGGGGGCGCCGAGCAGCTCGTGCGACAGCCCGGCCAGCACCGCCATCTGGTCGCCGCGCGCAGCGGCGCCGCCGGGCGGCATCATCGCCGCCGCGTCCCAGCCGAGCATGGCGCCCGCCTCGTTGATGGTGGCAAGGCGGGTGAAACGCGCCGCGAGGCGATCATAGTGGCTCATCAGGGCACGCTCGCCGATGCCGGCCCGGGCGTCCAGAGCGCGCGCTTGATTGCCGGCGGCCGCCGCACGACCTTGAGCACCGGGCAGTGACGGAGTGCGACGATGCCGGCAACCATGCGGGACGACGGCGGCTCGGCGCGCGAGGCGGGGCAGCCGGGCGCCACCTCGCGCAATCCGGCGACCGGCGCGCTGATCAGGCACTATGCGTGGGACGACGACGACGCGATCGAGCAGCGCCTCGCCGAGGCCGAGGCCGGCTACCGCGCCTGGCGGGCGACCCCGGTCGACGAACGCGCCGCAATGCTCGGCCGGCTCGCCGACATCCTGGAGGCCGAGACCGAGGATTTCGCCGCCCTGATCACCGCCGAGATGGGCAAGACCATGCGCGAGTCCCGCGCCGAGGTCGGCAAATGCGCCGCCACCGCCGCCTGGTTTGCGAAAAACGGCGCCGCGTTGATCGCCGACGAGCCCGCCCCGGTGGCGGAGGCGGCGGTCTACGTCTCCTACCTGCCGATCGGCACTGTGCTCGGCATCATGCCGTGGAACTTTCCGCTCTGGCAGTGCATCCGCGCCGCGGTGCCGATCACCCTCGGCGGCAATGCCTTTCTGCTCAAGCACGCGCCGAACGTCATGGGCTGCGCCTACCGGCTCGAGGACGCCTGGCGACGCGCCGGCGCGCCTGGCGGCCTGTTCGGCGTGCTCAATGTCGACAACGGGCCTATCGAGGCGGTGATCAACGACCGGCGCATCGCCGCGGTGACGCTGACCGGCAGCCCGCGCGCCGGCAGCGCGGTCGCGGCGATGGCCGGCCGGGCGCTCAAGAAATCCGTGCTCGAGCTCGGCGGCTCGGACCCGTTCATCGTCCTCGCCGACGCCGACATCGCCCGCGCGGTCGAGATCGCGGTGACTGCGCGATTCGCCAATTGCGGCCAGGGCTGCCTCGCCGCCAAGCGCTTCGTGCTCGAGCAGCCGGTCGCCGAGGCGTTCACCGAAAAGTTCGTCGCCGCGGTGCGCAAGGTCAGCGTCGGCGACCCGACCGACGAGGCCTTGAGCTTCGGCCCGATCGCCAGGGAGGATCTGCGTGAGGAACTGGATCGGCAGGTGCAGGCCTCGATCGCCGGCGGCGCCCGCCTGCTGCTTGGCGGGCGCAGGGTGCCAGGTCCCGGCTGGTTCTACGAGCCGACCATCCTGGCGGACGTCGCCGCCGGCAACACCGCCTTCGACGAGGAGATGTTCGGCCCGGTCGCGGCGCTGATGGTCGCGCGCGACGCCGAGCACGCGATCGAGATCGCCAACGCCACCGAGTACGGGCTCAGCTCGAACATCTGGACCAGCGACGTCGATCGGGCGAGGCGGATCGCGCGGCGGATCGAGGCCGGCGGCGTGTTCATCAACGGCTTCACCGCGTCCGACCCGCGCACCCCGGTCGGCGGCGTGAAGCGCAGCGGCTACGGGCGCGAGCTGTCGCATTTCGGCATACGCGAGTTCGTCAATGCCCAGGTGGTCTGGGACAAGTCGCCAGGGAGGTAGGAAGGCCTACTTTTTTGAAAAAAAGTAGCAAAAAACTTTTACTCTCTTGGCTCCCGTCTGTGGGAACTTATTAATCAAAAGCTTTTTGGTTCTTTTTCTCGAAAAAGAACCGCTGTCTGCGGCACGCCAGCCCGATAGGTCGGCCCCGGCAGCGCGCCGCGACGCTGCTCGAAGGCGTAGCTATAGCGTAGCAGCATCATCTCCGACCACGCGGGTCCGATGAACGACAGCCCGACCGGCATGCCGTCGATCTGGCCCGCCGGCACCGTCAGATGCGGGTAGCCGGCCACCGCCGGCAGGCTCGCGGCGCCGCCGGTGTCGTGGTCGAAATTCAGCAGATCGACCGTCCAGGCCGGGCCACCGGTCGGCGCCACCAGTGCCGTGACGTGATTGTCGGCGAGCAGCTTATCGATGCCCTGCTCGCGCGAGAGGCGCCGCCCCGTCGCCAGCGCCTGACGGTAGGCGGGGTCGTCGAGGCCGCGCGTCGCTTCGGCCTTGGCGAACAGCTCCTGCCCGAACAGGGTAAGCTCGCGCCCCCGGTGCGCCTCGTTGAACGCGATCAGCCCGGCCAGCGTCCGCGCGCCGACCGCGTCCGGCGCGCCGGCGAGGTAGCGCTCGACCCCGACCTTGAACTCGGTCGCCAGCACCGTCGCCTCGGCGTCACCCAAAGGGTCGTGCGT
>CAXTSD010000129.1:0-6744 GCA_964246775.1 uncultured Acetobacteraceae bacterium
GAGCGTCGCCGCCTGGCGCTGGCCGAGGCGCTCGCCGCGGCCGAGACGGCGCGGGCCCGGGCCGTCGCCCTACGCACGCAGGTCAAACGCCAGAACCCAGGCGACAGCCCCGGGATCGCGAGCCTCGTCTCGCCGCTCGGTGGCGTGGTCGCATCCGTCGGCGTGACGCCGGGCGAGGTGCTCGATCCGGCGCGCGAGGCGTTCACGGTGGCCGATCTGTCCGTGGTCCTCGTGCTCGCGCAAGTGCCGGAAGCCGACGCCTCGCAGGTCGCGGTGAACGACACCGCCAGGGTGAGCCTTGCCGATGGCGCCCGCCATTGGGACGGCCACGTGGCAACGCTCGGCGCGGCGCTCGACCCCGAGGCGCGCACGCTGCCGGCCCGCATCCGGCTGGCCAATCCGGACCGGGCATTGCGGGTCGGCATGTATGTGGACGTGACGATCACCAACGAACTCGGGCGCGACGCCGTTGTGGTGCCTTCGGCCGCCGTGCAGATGGTCGCCGACAAGCGCGTCGTGTTCACCCCGATGGGCGACGGCCGGTTTCAGAGCCACGACGTGGCGGTCGGCGTGGAGCGGCAGAACTGGGTCGAGCTCCGCCACGGCATCGCCGCCGGCGAGCAGGTCGTGACCGAGGGCAGCTTCGCGCTCAAGGCGTTGTTGCAGCAAGCGATGCTCGGCGGCAGCTAGTGCTCTGACACATTCTGGTGGTGCATCATGAGTGAGAGCACTAGCTTGATTTGGTGGGCCGATTCAGCCGACGGGCTGAAGTGCCCGTCGGCATCGGACCACTACTTGATTTGGTGGGCCGATTCAGCCGACGGGCTGAAGTGCCCGTCGGCATCGGACCACTAGCAGATGAAAACCTTCTTCGCCGTACTGGTGGCCCGGCGTTGGCTCGTGCTGGCGCTTGCCTTGGCGGTGCTGGCGGGCGGCTGGTTCAACCTGCAGGGCTTGTCGATCGACGCGGTGCCGGACATTTCGCCAAAGCAGGTGATGATCCTGACCGAGGCAACCGGCTTGGGCCCGCTCGAGGTCGAGCGGCTGGTCACGGTGCCGATCGAGATGCAGATGGCGGGGCTGCCGCTGCTCGCCGACGTGCGCTCGACCTCGCGCTTCGGCTTGTCCGCGGTCTACGTCACGTTCAGCGACGCGGCGGACGTGCAGACCGCGCGCGCGCAAGTGTTCGAGCGGCTGCAGCAGGCGCAGGCGATGATGCCGCCCGGCGTCGGCACGCCGGTCGAGGGGCCGTTCGCGACCGGGCTCGGCGAGATACTGGAATTCGAGCTGCGCGGCCCCGGCTACACGCCGATGCAGCTCTACCAGATGCTGAAATACCGCATCGTGCCGCAGCTCAGCCTGGTGCCCGGCATCGTCGCGGTCGACATCTACGGCGGCGACCTGCAGACCTTCGAGGTGCAGGTCGCGCCGGAGAAGCTGCGCGCCTACGGCATCGGCCTGCCGCAGCTGTTCGCCGCCATCGAGGCCAACAACACGACGCATGGCGGCGCCTATATCGAGCGCAACGACGAGCAGGAGATCGTCCGCGGCCTCGCCTTGGCGTCAGGCAAGTCCGACATCGCCAGCATCGTGCTGAAAACCGACCCGGCCGGCGGCGTGCCGGTGCGGGTCGGCGACGTCGCCGAGGTGAAGCTGGCGCCGAAGCTGCGTCTCGGCGCCGTCACCCATGACGGCGTGGGCGAAACCATACTCGGCGTCGCCGACATGCAGTACGGATTGAACGCGAGCGCCGTGCTCGGGCCGCTCAAGGCCAGGATCGCCGAGGTGCAGAAGACGCTGCCGCCCGGCGTTGCGATCGACGTCTTCTACGACCGCTCCGACCTGATCTCGCGGGCGATCCGCACCGTCGAGCACAATCTTGGCGAAGGCGCGCTGCTGGTCGTCGGCATACTGCTGCTGATGCTCGGCAACTTGCGCGCCGGGTTGATCGTCGCCTCGGTGATCCCGCTGGCCATGATGATGGCGTTCGCCGGCATGCGGGCGTTCGGCATCAGCGGCAACCTGATGAGCCTCGGCGCGCTCGATTTCGGCCTGATCGTCGACGGCGCCGTGGTGCTGGTCGAGAACGTGCTGCGCCGCCAGGGCGAGGGCGACGGCGCCGCGGCGGCGGACATCGTGCCCGGCGCCGCGGCGGAGGTGGCGCGCCCGGTCATCTTCTCGGTCGCCATCATCACTTTGGTCTACGTGCCGGTGCTGTCGCTGCAGAGCATCGAGGGCAAGACGTTCCGGCCGATGGCGCTGACCGTGATGATGGCCCTGGTCAGCGCGTTGCTGATCACCTTGCTGGTGATCCCGGCGATGTCCGCGGCGTTGCTCGGCGCCAAGGCGTCGGGCGGCGACACGGTCCTCGTGCGCCGGGCGCGGCGTCTCTACACGCCGGTGCTGAGCCGCACCACGGCGCATCCCTGGCTGACGCTCGGCCTCGCCGCCGGACTGTTCGCCGTCTCGGCGTATTTCGCGACCACGCTCGGCGGCGAGTTCATCCCGCAATTGTCGGAGGGCGCGATCGTCGTCACCTCCAACAAGCTGCTGAGCATCAATCTCGACGCCTCGCTGCGCACCGTGACCGCGATCGAGACGGTGCTGCGCGGCTTCCCCGATGTGCAGACCGTGGTGTCGCAGACCGGCAGCGCCGCGACGCCCACCGATCCGATGGGCGTGCAGAGCACCGACACCTACGTCATCCTGAAGCCGCAAGGCCAGTGGAAGACCGCCGGCACCGAGGCCGGCATACGCGCCGCGATGGAGACGGCGGTCAAGGCGGCGATCCCCGGCGTCGACTTCGAGTTCTCGCAGCCGATCCAGATGCGCATGGACGACCTGCTGCAAGGCGTGCGCTCGGACGTGGCGCTCACGATCTACGGGCCGGACCTCGCGCGCCTCGGCGCGCTGTCCGACCAGGCGGTGCAGGTGATCAAGGGCGTGAAGGGCGCCGGCGACGTGCGCTCCCAGAAGGAAAGCGGGCTGCCCGACCTCACGATCGAGGTCGACCGCGTGCGGCTCGCGCGCTTCGGGCTCAACGCCTCGGACGTGCTCGCCGTGGTGGCGGCGATCGGCGGCCGCACCGTCGGCGCCGTCTACGGCCAGGACGGCACCGAGACGCCGATCGTCGTGCGCCTGTCGCCGCAGGCGCGCAGCGATGTGGCGCGGCTGCGCGAGCTGCCGGTCGGGCTCGCGAACGGCGAGGCGGTGCCGCTCTCAGAGGTTGCCGACATCAGCCTCGCGGATGGCCCGGCGCAGGTGCTGCGCGACGGCCTGAAGCGGCGCATCGACGTCGAGATCGACGTGCAGGGGCGCGACATGCAGAGCTTCGTCAAGGCGGCGCAGCAGGCGGTCGCCGAGAAGGTCCACCTGCCGCACGAGTATACGCTCGAGTGGAACGGCATGTTCAGGAACCTGCAAAGTGCGGACGCCCGGCTCGCCGTCGTCGTCCCCGCCGTGCTCGCGATGATCTTCCTGCTGCTCTACCTCAATTTCGCCAGCCTGCGGGTTTCGGCGCTGATCTTCCTCAACGTGCCGATGGCGGCGACCGGCGGCATCGCGGCGCTGCTGCTGCGCGGCATGCCGTTCAGCGTCACCGCGGGGATCGGCTTCATCTCGACCTTCGGCATCGCCATCCTCGATGGCGTGGTGCTGGTCAGCTACATCGAGGAGGAACGCCACGCCGGACGAACCGCAGAAGACGCCGCCCGCAACGCCGCCGAGAAGCGGCTGCGGCCGGTGCTGACGACCGCCCTGGTGGCGTCGATCGGCTTCCTGCCGATGGCGGTCTCGACCAGCGCCGGCGCCGAAGTGCAGCGGCCGCTGGCGACAGTGGTCATCGGCGGGCTGATCACGGCGACATTGCTGACGCTGCTGGTGCTGCCGTCGCTCTACCCGGTCATCATGAGCGCCCGTCCGCCAGGGCGGAACGCCCGTCCGCCAGGGCGGCGCGACGCGGCGCATGAGCAGCGCGTCTGCGAGGATGAACGCGCCGCCGAATGATGCGGGCCGCGGGCTGGTGTAGCCGGCTTGGCCTCGACCATCTCGCGCGTGCCTTTCGGGTAGTGCTCTAATAGACCCCGATGACCGTGATCGTCCGTCCTTCACCCTGCAATCCGATCCGGTAGCTCGACAGGGCGGACAACGCCCGGCTCTCGGTTGGAAAACTGCGGCAAATTCCTGGCGTGCTTTCGAGACGCTCGCCATAGGTCGAGTTCACGACGCGCAAGAATCGAGAGCTGTCGGACCAGAGCCGAAACTTCGTCACGCCGCGGCGCTCATGGACGTCGCCGACGTATGCCGCGTCGATGCCGCCGCGAAGGCCGCACCAGATCCAGGCTTTTCCTGGCGTTTGCTGCGGATTTTGAGCGCCGGCGGCAGGCTCGTCGTCCGCCGCTCTGGCCGCCGCCCCAGGCAGCAGCAACGGCAGCAGCAATACAAGAGCGACCGCGACAAGAGCTGGGCTGTTCATGGATCGTAAGGTCCGTTTCGCGTCACACAGCATCTGGTTGGGTAACGATCACAATCAGTTACTGCCCAAGGTTTCGGGCCCGGTCAACCGGCGGTGCTGATCGGCGCGCGCTCATCAGACAGCAGAAAGGTCGAGAGAACTCGGGTCACCCGCCATTGGGGGTTGCACCGCAGCCTTGCCCGATCGAAACTGTCGACGCTACGGAGCGCGATGATCGGGCGTCCCACACGGCTACCCCGGGCTCTGCTTGGATGCTGACCTTGGGACGCTGACCCTGGGACGCTGGCCTTGGTGGGGGCAACTCGTGCGCCGATGGCGGCCACCTAACCGGACCCGGCTACGGGCAGACCCTTCGACTGGATCACAATGAAAAAAGCGCTCATCACCGGGATAACGGGCCAGGACGGCGCCTATCTTTCGCAGTTGCTGTTGCAGAAGGGCTACAAGGTCTACGGCCTGGTGCGCCGGTCCTCCACTGCCGAGGTCAACGACGTCCGCTTGCGCTGGCTCGGCATCGTCAGCGAACTGGACCTGCTCGAGGGCGACCTCACCGACCTGTCCAGCCTGATACGCGTCATGCGCGACACCGGGCCCGACGAGGTCTACAACCTGGCCGCGCAGTCTTTCGTGCACTCGTCATGGCAGCAGCCGTTGCTGACCGGCTCGGTCACCGGCCTTGGCGCCGCCAACGTGCTGGAGGCGATGCGCCTCGAATGCCCGACGGCGCGCTTCTACCAGGCCTCGTCGTCGGAGATGTACGGCCTGATCCAGCAGCCGCAGCAATCCGAGACCACGCCGTTCTATCCGCGCTCGCCCTACGCGGTCGCCAAGCTCTACGCCCACTGGATGACGGTGAACTACCGCGAGAGCTTCGGCATGCACGCGAGCAGCGGCATCCTGTTCAACCATGAGAGCCCGCTGCGCGGCATCGAGTTCGTGACCCGCAAGGTGACCGACGGGGTGGCGCGGATAAAGCTCGGCCTGCAGAAAGAGCTGCGCCTCGGCAATATCGACGTGAAGCGCGACTGGGGCCACGCGCGCGACTACGTCGAGGCGATGTGGCGCATGCTGCAGCAGGACGCGCCGGACACCTACGTCGTCGCCACCGGCCGCACCGTCACCGTGCGCGACATGTGCCGCGCCGCCTTCGCCCATGCCGGCCTGCGGATGGAGGATCACCTGGTGATCGATCCCAAGCTGTTCCGCCCGGCCGAGGTCGACATCCTGCTCGGCGACCCGGCCAAGGCCAGAACGGCGCTCGGCTGGGCGGCGACGACGCCGCTCGAGGCGATGATCGAGGAGATGGTCGAGGCCGATCTCAGGCGCCACTCGGCCAATCGCTGAGCCGGGGCGGGCGGGGCTGCGGTGACGGTTCCGGCCTCCATCCTCGTTACCGGCGCCTCCGGCTTCGTCGGCCGGGCGCTGCTCGCCACGCTGCGGCAGAGCTTTCCCGGCGTGCGGCTGGTCGGCACCACGCTTTCCAAAGCCGAAACCGCGGGCGAGGCGGATGCGATGGCCACTCTCGACCTGCTCGACCGCGCCGCGGTCGGGGCGCTGATCCGCGAGCTCCGGCCCGACGCCGTGGTGCATCTCGCCGCCGCCTCCGCCGTCGCCGCCTCGCACACCGACCCGGACGGCACCTGGCGGGTCAATGTCGACGGCACCCGCCGCCTCGCCGAGGCGGTGCTGGCCGAGGCGCCGGCGGCGACGCTGCTGCACGCCTCCAGCGCCGAGGTCTACGGCCTGTCGTTCAAGGCGGAGGGCGCGCTCGACGAGACGGCGACGCTGCTTCCGGCCAACCCGTATGCCGCCTCCAAGGCGGCGTCCGACGTCGCGCTCGGCGAGATGGCGCTGCGCGGGCTGCGGGTGATCCGCTTTCGTCCGCTCAATCACATCGGTCCCGGCCAGACGCCGCGCTTCGCCGTCCCCGCCTTCGCCCGCCAGATCGCCCGCATCGAGCGCGGGCTGCAGGAACCGGTGCTGCGCACCGGCGCGCTCGACCGGCTGCGCGACTTCCTCGACGTGCGCGATGTCTGCGGCGCCTATGCCGCGGCGCTGGCCCGCGCTTCGGCGCTGCCGCCGGCGCCGGTGTTCAACCTCGCCTCCGGCCGGCTGCGCAGCCTGCGCGACGTGCTCGCCGAGCTGCTCGCCCGCTTCGGCGTCGCCGCCCGGATCGACGAGGACAGCGTCGCCGCCCGCCCCAACGACCTTGCCCGCACCGCCTGCTCGGCCGAGGCGGCGCCGGGCCCCCCCGCCCCGGGCGCGCCGCC
>CAXTSD010000130.1:0-6733 GCA_964246775.1 uncultured Acetobacteraceae bacterium
GCTCAGACGGCTGCGCCCGCTGGGATGGCTGCGGCCGCTGGCCGGCCGGCGGGGTCTGCACGCTGGCGGGCGCCGCCGCGGCGGCAACCGGCTTGCCGGGCGACGACGGCGAGGCCGGGGTCTCGGGTGCCGGCCGGCTCGCGCCATTGGACGCAGGACGGCTCGCGCCGGGGCTGCCTTCCTCCACGGTGCCGAGCACCGTGCCGACCTCGACCTCGGCGCCCTCCTGATGCATCGGCTCGCCAAGGGTGCCGCTGACCGGCGATCCCACCTCTACGGTGACCTTGTCGGTCTCGAGCTCGATCAGCGGCTCGTCGGCGGAGACGGCGTCGCCGGCGCGCTTGAGCCAACGTGCGATGGTGGCGCTGGTCACGCTCTCGCCCAGCGTCGGCACCTTGATCTCGGCAGACATCAGCTCACCCAATCCCCAGCTCATCCAATCTCGAGCGCATGTCGGCGTCGCGGCTCACTCGAGCTTCAGCGCCGCGCGCACCAGCCGGGCCTGCTCCGCCGCATGCACCGTCGCCAATCCTGTCGCCGGGCTCGCGCTGGCGCGGCGCCCGACATAGCTCGGCCGGCTGGTGCGGTGCCTGATCACGCCCAGCACCCGCTCGAGCCGCCGGTCGACGAAGCTCCAGGCGCCCATGTTCTCGGGCTCCTCCTGGCACCAGACGATCTCGGCGTTCGGGTAGGCCTTGAGCGTAAAGGCGAGCGTCTTCTCCGGGAACGGGTAGATCTGCTCGAGCCGGACGATCGCGATGTCGTCGAGCTTTTCCGCCCGGCGCTCGGCCAGCAGGTCGTAATACACCTTGCCCGAGCACAGCACGACGCGGCGCACGCGGGCGGGCTCGACCAGGGCGTCGGTCTCGCCGATCACCGTGCGGAACCGGCTGCCGCTCGCCATGTCGGCCAACGGCGACACTGCGAGCTTGTGGCGCAGCAACGATTTCGGCGTCATCAGCACCAGCGGCCGGCGAAAGTTGCGCCTGAGCTGGCGGCGCAGGGCGTGGAAATAGTTCGCCGGCGTGGTCAGGTTGCCGACCGTCATGTTGCACTCGGCGCAGAGCTGCAGGTAGCGCTCGAGCCTGGCCGAGGAGTGCTCCGGCCCCTGCCCCTCGAAACCGTGCGGCAGCAACAGGGTCAGGCCCGACATGCGCAGCCACTTGGTCTCGCCCGAGGCGAGGAACTGGTCGATGATCACCTGCGCGCCGTTGGCGAAGTCGCCGAACTGCGCCTCCCACAGCACCAGCGTCCACGGATCGGCCAGCGAGTAGCCGTATTCGAAGCCGAGCACGCCCTGTTCGCTGAGCAGCGAGTTGTAGATCTCGATGCGCGCCTGGCCGGGCTCGATGTTGGCCAGCGGCAGGTATTCGTTCTGGTTGGTCTGGTCGATCAGCACCGCATGGCGCTGGCTGAACGTGCCGCGCTGGCAGTCCTCGCCGGACAGCCGCACCCGGTTGCCCTCGATCAGCAGGGTGCCGAACGCCAGCGCCTCGCCGGTCGACCAGTCGATGCCCTCGCCGGTGTCGATCATCGCCTGCTTGGCGGCGAGCTGGCGGGTGATTTTTGGATTCGCGTCGAAGTCCGTGGGCACCGTCGCCAGCGCCGTGCCGACCCGGCGCAGTGTTTCGAGCCCGACCGCGGTGTCGCTTTCGGTATCCGCGTCCTCCTCGTCGCCGGCGGCCTTCAGGCCCGACCACTGGCCTTCCAGCCACTCCGCCTTGTTCACGCGGTAGCCCTGGGCGGCGCGATACGCCTCGTCGAGCTCGGCGGCGAAGGCGTCCCAGATTGCCTGGCTGTCCTTTGCGGGCACCGTGCCCTCGGCGGCGAGGCGCTCGGCGTAGAGCGTGCGCGTCGTCTTCTGCTCGCGTATCGCCTTATACATCAGCGGCTGGGTGAAGGCCGGCTCGTCCGCCTCGTTGTGGCCGTGGCGGCGGTAGCAGACGATGTCGAGCACGAAGTCGGTCGCGAATTCGTTGCGAAAATCCGCCGCCATGCGGGCGGCGAACACCACCGCCTCCGGATCGTCGCCGTTCACGTGCAGGATCGGCGCCTGGATCGATTTGGCGACATCGGTGCAATACAGGCCGGAATAGGCGTGCGCCGGAACGGTGGTGAAGCCGATCTGGTTGTTCACCACGACGTGGATCGTCCCACCCGTGCGATAGCCGATCAGCTGGCTCATCGCCAGCGTCTCGTAGACCAGACCCTGGCCGGCGAAGGCGGCGTCGCCGTGCATGACGATCGCCAGCACCGAGCGGCGGGCGCCGGTGTCGCCGGCGCGGTCCTGACGCGCCCGCACCTTGCCGACGACCACCGGATCGACCGCCTCGAGATGCGACGGGTTCGGCTGCAGCGAGATGTGCACCTGGCGGTCGGCGATCGTGACGTCGGTCGAGGTGCCGAGGTGGTACTTCACGTCGCCCGAGCCCTGCACGTCGTCGGGCTTGAAGCTGGCGCCGTTGAACTCGGCGAACACCGCCGTGTACGGCTTGCGCACGATGTTGACGAGGGTGTTGAGCCGGCCGCGATGCGGCATGCCGATGCAGACCTCGTTCACCCCCGCCGGCACCGCCGTCTCGATCATCGCGTGCAGCGCCGGGATCGTCACCTCGCCGCCCTCGAGACCGAAGCGCTTGGTGCCGACATAGCGCTTCTGGCAGAACGCCTCGAACCCCTCCGCCTCGGTCAGCTGCTTGAGGATCAGCCGCTTGCCGTCGGCATCCATCCCGGACAGCCAGGGCGCGCCCTCGATCCGACGCTGTATCCAGGCCTTCTGCTTGGGGTCCTGGATGTGCATGAACTCGACGGCGACGGAGCCGCAATAGGTTCGCCGCAGCACATCGACGATTTCGCGCAAGGTCGCCGTCTCGCGGCCGAGCACGTTGTCGATGAAGATCGGCGTGTCCCAGTCGGCGTCGGTGAAGCCGTAGGTCGCGGGGTCGAGCTCCGGATGCGCCTTCGGCACCGCGATGCCGAGCGGATCGAGCCGCGCCTCGAGATGGCCGCGCACCCGATAGGTGCGGATCAGCATCAGCGCCCGCAGGCTGAGCCTGGTCGCCTCGTGCACCTGCTCGACCGAGACGCCGGGGGTTGCCGCCGGCGCGCCGGCAGGGAGCGCCTTCGCCCGCGCCTCCTGCTCGCCGCCGACATCGAAGCGCCGCGGCGCCCAGGAGGCGCCGGAGGCATCCTCCAGCACCGCGCGCGAGGTGTCGTTCAGGGCGCCGAACAGCTCGGCGAAGCTCGCATCGACCGCAGCCGGGTCGTTGATCCAGCGGGCGTAGAGGTCGGCGATGAAGGCGGCATTGGCGCCGTTGAAGGCGGTGGCAAGAACGTCAATGCCAGGCATACCACTCTTCTCCCCAACGGCGACCCGCGTATCAGCCGGCGATACGCTCTCTCATCCACCTCTGCGGTAGATAAGACAACCCGTCGCCGAGCGCGCGCTGCGCGTGCCGGCGACAGGCCAATGCCAGCGTTGTGTGTAACGCGGGGCGGTTAAGCAAACGTTGCGAAAATCGCGCGACGC
Organism: uncultured Acetobacteraceae bacterium; assembly: GCA_964246775.1. Lineage (GTDB taxonomy): Bacteria > Pseudomonadota > Alphaproteobacteria > Acetobacterales > Acetobacteraceae > CAXMMR01. Next base: position 3,530 of record CAXTSD010000130.1, read on the forward strand.
CGGCGCTTTGTCCCGCCCCGCCTTATCCCTTGAGCACCCGCACGAGGGTGGACCCCAGCGCGGCCGGGCTGTCGGCGACGTGGATGCCGGCCTGCCGCATCGCCTCGACCTTGGCCGCCGCGGTGTCGCGCCCGCCGCTGATCACCGCGCCGCCCGGGCGACGCATGGGCCACGCCGGCGATGAAGCAAACGTTGCGAAAATCGCGCGACGCCGGCGCGGTGATCAGCGGCGGGCGCGACACCGCGCCGGCGTGGCCCATGCGTCGCCCGGGCGGCGCGGTGGCGCCGGCGATGAAGCCGACGACCGGCTTCTTGTGGGCGCACCTCGCGTAGAACTCGGCGGCGTCGATCTCGCTCTGGCCGCCGATCTCGCCGATCATGATGATCGAGTGGGTCAGCGGGTCGCCGAGGAACAGCTCGAGGCACTCGATGAAGTCGAGGCCCTTGACCGGGTCGCCGCCGATGCCGATGCAGGTGCTCTGCCCGAGCCCGGCGGCGGTGGTCTGGGCGACCGCCTCGTAGGTCAGGGTGCCCGAGCGGCTGACGATGCCGACCTGGCCTGGGCGGTGGATGTGGCCCGGCATGATGCCGATCTTGCAGGCGTCGGGCGTGATCACGCCCGGGCAGTTCGGCCCGACGAGGATTGAGCGGCTGGCCGACAGCGCGCGCTTCACGCGCACCATGTCGAGCACCGGAATGCCCTCGGTGATGCAGACGATGAGCGGCATCTCGGCGTCGATCGCCTCGAGTATGGCGTCGGCGGCGAATGGCGGCGGCACGTAGATGGCGCTTGCCGTCGCTCCGGTCGCCGCCCGCGCCGCGTGCACGGTGTCGAACACGGGCAGGTCGAGATGCGTGCCGCCGCCCTTGCCCGGGGTCACGCCGCCGACCACCGTGGTGCCGTAGGCGATCGCCTGCTCGGAGTGGAAGGTGCCCTGGGCGCCGGTGAAGCCCTGGGTGAGGACGCGGGTGCCGGCGTCGACGAGAACGGCCATCTAGGCGGCCTCCTTCACTGCGCTCACGATCTTCTCGGCGGCGTCGGCGAGGTTGTCGGCGGCGATGATCGGCAGGCCGGAGCGGGCCATGATGTCCTTGCCGAGGGCGACGTTGGTGCCTTCGAGCCGGACCACCAGCGGCACGTCGAGCGAGACCTCGCGGGCGGCGGCGACCACGCCCTCGGCGATCACGTCGCAGCGCATGATGCCGCCGAAGATGTTGACCAGTATGCCCTCGACGTTCGGATCCGACAGTATGATCTTGAACGCCGCGGTCACCCGCTCGCGCGTCGCGCCGCCGCCGACGTCGAGGAAGTTCGCCGGCGCGGCGCCGTACAGCTTGATGATGTCCATCGTCGCCATCGCGAGGCCGGCGCCGTTGACCATGCAGCCGATGCTGCCGTCGAGTGCGACGTAGCTCAGCGCGTGCTTGGCCGCCTCGAGCTCCTTCGGGTCCTCCTCGGCCTCGTCGCGCAGCGCCTCGAGCTCGGGATGGCGATAGAGCGCGTTGTCGTCGAACGTCACCTTGGCGTCGAGCGCCACCACCTCGCCCTGCCCGGTGACCACCAGCGGGTTGACCTCGACGATCGCGCAGTCGAGTGCGACGAACGCCTTGTACATGGCGTCGACGAAGGTCGAGAACGCGCGCACCTGCTTGCCCTCGAGCTTGAGCGCGGCGGCGAGGCGGCGGGCGTGGAACGGCGACAGCCCGGCGGCGGGGTCGATGGCGACGCGCTCGATCTTCTCCGGGTGGCGCTCGGCGACCTCCTCGATCTCCATGCCGCCCTCGGTCGAGGCCATGATGGTGAGGCGCGCCGTCGCCCGGTCGATCAGCAGCGACAAGTAGAGCTCGCGGGCGATGTCGCAGCCGGCCTCGACGTAGACGCGGTGCACCGGGCGGCCGGCCGGCCCGGTCTGCTTGGTGACCAAGGTGTGGCCGATCATCGCCTCGGCGGCGGCGCGCGCCTCGGCCGGGGATTTGGCGAGGCGGACGCCGCCATGGCCCTCAGGCGCGTCGGCGAACCGCCCGGCGCCGCGGCCGCCGGCGTGGATCTGGCTTTTGACCACGTAGACCGGGCCGGGCAGCTTGTGCGCCGCCTGCTCGGCCTCCTCGGGCGTCCAGGCGACGTGGCCGTCCAGCACCGCGACGCCATACGGCCGCAGCAGCTCCTTGGCCTGGTATTCGTGGATGTTCATGGCTGCCCTCCGGACGCTGCGATCTGGTGCGACTAGACGCCGAGCTTGTTCACCGCCTCGATCAGCTCGCGGACCGCGCCGGCGGATTTGTCGAACGCCGCCCGCTCTGCCGGGTCGAGCGCGATCTCGACGATGCGCTCGACGCCGCCGGCGCCGATCACCACCGGCACGCCGACATACAGCTCGCTCACGCCATACTGCCCGGTGAGGTGGGCGGCGGCCGGCATCACCCGCTTCTTGTCGCGCAGGAAGCTCTCGGCCATGGCGATTGCGGCGGCGGCGGGCGCGTAGAACGCCGAGCCCTTCTCCAGCAGCTTCACGATCTCGCCGCCGCCATTGGCGGTGCGGGCGACGATGGCGTCGATGCGCGCCTCGGTGCTCCAGCCCATCCTGATCAGGTCCGGCACCGGAATGCCGGCGACCGTCGAGTAGCGGGTCAGCGGCACCATGGTGTCGCCGTGGCCGCCGAGCACGAAGGCGGTCACGTCCTCGACCGAGACGCCGAACTCCTCGGCGAGGAACAGCTTGAAGCGGGCGCTGTCCAGCACCCCTGCCATGCCGACCACCATGTTGGGCGGCAGGCCGGATTTCTGCTGCAGCACCGAGACCATGACGTCGAGCGGGTTGGTGATGCAGATGACGAAGGCGCCGGGCGCGTGCGCCTTGATGCCGGCGGCGACCTCGCCGATCACGGCGGCGTTCTTGCCGAGCAGGTCGTCGCGCGACATCCCCGGCGTGCGCGGGAAGCCGGCGGTGACGATCACGACGTCGGCCCCGGCGATGGCGGCGTAGTCGCCGGCGCCGCCCATCGCCGCGTCGAACCCCTCGACGGCGCCGGACTGCGCGATGTCGAGCGCCTTGCCGCGGGCAACACCCGGGAACACGTCGAACAGCACGACGTCGCCGAGCTCTTTCAGGCCGATCAGGTGGGCGAGCGTGCCGCCGATGTTGCCGGCGCCGATGAGGGCGATCTTGCTGCGTGCCATGACGGGTCCTCGGGTCAGGTGAGCGG
>CAXTSD010000131.1:0-6690 GCA_964246775.1 uncultured Acetobacteraceae bacterium
GCCTCGTCGCGCCCAGGCCAGCGCCGACCCGCGCTTCATGGTCACCCGTCCGCTGACGCCCGAGGCGGCCGCGACGACCTACAACAACTACTACGAGTTCGGCGACGACAAGGACATCGCCGGGGCGGCGCAGAAGATGCGGATGGCGCCATGGTCGGTCCGCATCGAGGGCCTGGTCGAGGCGCCGCGCAGCATCGGGCTTGATGATCTGGTGAAGCGGATGCCGCTCAGCGAGCGCATCCTGCGTCACCGCTGCGTCGAGGCCTGGGCGATGACTGTGCCGTGGACCGGCTTTCCGCTGGCCGAGCTGGTGAAATTCGCCAAACCGACGGCGGCGGCGAGATACGTCACCTTCACCACCGATCAGCAGCCGGACACCATGCCGGGGCTGCAGAGCGGCATCTACCCGTTCCCCTACCTCGAAGGGGTGACGATCGACGAGGCGATGAACGAGCTGCCATTCCTGGCCACCGGCATCTACGGCAAGCCGCTCACGCCGCAGAATGGTGGCCCGCTGCGGTTGCTGCTGCCGTGGAAGTACGGCTTCAAGTCGGCCAAGGCGATCGTCAGGATCGGCTTCACCGACAAGCAGCCGATCAACTTTTGGCAAGCGATCAATCCGGCCGAGTATGGTTTTTGGGCCAACGTCAACCCGGATGTGCCGCATCCGCGCTGGAGCCAGGCGAGCGAACGGCTGCTCGGCAGCGATGAGCGCGTGCCGACGCAGCTTTTCAATGGCTACGGCAGTTTCGTCGCCGACCTTTACAAGAACCGCAAATCGGAGAAGCTGTTCGTGTGATGACCGTACGCATCTTCACGACGCTCGCCGCGATCCTGCTTGTTGCCGCTTTCGGCATCGCCGTCATCGCGCCTGGAATGACCCTCGGCGAGGGCCTGCTCGATTTCGACGCCGGCACTCTGGCGAGCCTGCAGTCGGCCTGTCGCGACCTGCTGCCGGATGGGACCTGGCTGCACGTCGTCGTGCCGCTGCTGATCCGACCGGCCTGGCTCGTGCCGGCCTCGCTCGGCATCGTGTGCTGCGGCGTCGCCGTCAACCTCAACTCGTCGAGCAAGGCCTCGCCGACGCGTCGGCATCGCAGCTAGATCGTGCGGTTCGGTGGACGTCCATCTGACCGCATAGAGCCGCTACTCTAAGCGCGGCCAAAGTCAGGGTTCGAGCGCGCGCAGGCCCTGCCGCAGGTCGGCAATCAGGTCGGCGACGTCCTCGAGGCCGATGTGCAAGCGCACCATCGGCCGCGCGAGCCGCTCGGCGCCATGGTTGCGGGTGATGATGCCGTTGGTCGGCAGCGCCAGGCTTTCGTAGCCGCCCCAGGAGGCGCCGATGCCGAACAGGGTCAGCGCGTCGACCATGCGGTGCGTCGCCGCCACGGTGATGTGCGGCTGGAACACCACCCCGAACAGGCTCGGCGCGCCGTCATAGTCACGCCGCCAGATGTCGTGGCCGGGCGCGCCGGGCAGCGCCGGATGCAGGACTTGCGCGATCTCGGGCCGCTCGGCGAGCCAGCGCGCGACGGCGAGGCCGGATTGGCACTGGTGGGCAAGGCGGACCCCAAGGGTGCGCAGGCCGCGCAAGGTGAGCCAGCAATCGTCCGGGCTCGCGTACTGCCCGAGTTCGAGCGCGGTGGCGCGCAGGCGGCGCCAGTCGCCCTCGTCCGCCGTGGTGACGCTGCCGAGCAGCACGTCGGAATGGCCGACGGCATACTTGGTGAGTGCCTGAATGGCGACATCGACGCCGTGCCGGAACGGCTGGAAGCAATGCAGCCCCCAGGTGTTGTCCATCAGCACCTTTGCGTCACGCGCATGAGCCAGGGCGGACAGCGCCGCCACGTCCTGCAACTCGAAGCTGTGGCTGCCAGGGCTTTCGAGGAACAGCACCCGCGTCTCGGGGCGGAACAGGGCGGCGAGTTCGTCGGGGGTGGCGAGTGGATCGTAGTAGGTTGTCGCAATGCCGAGGCGGGCGAGCATGCGGTCGCAAAAGCTGCGGCTCGGATGATAGACGCTGTCCGGCATCAGCACGTGCTCGCCGGCGGACAGAAAGGCGAGCAGCGGCGTGGTGACCGCGGCCAGGCCCGAGGAGACGATCTGGCAGCGGGTGCCGCCCTCGATCGCGGCGATCGCGTCTTCCAGCGCGAAATGCGTCGGCGTGCCGCTCAGGCCGTAGGTGAGCAGTTGCTCGGTGTTGCGCCCGGCATAGGCGCGGCGCTGCGCCATCGACGCGTAGAGCACGGTCGAGCCGCGGTGCAGCGGCGGATTGACCAGGCCGTGGCTGCGGGTGGGCGCGCGGCCGAGATGCACGAGGCGGGTGGCGAAGCCGTGCTCCTCTTGATTGCCAGTGCTGCCGCCAGCGCGGCGGGACGGATCATCGTCGTCGTTCATCGCTCGGCGCGGCGCTGCTTTGGCGTGTCGTCCCGGCTCGCCCACTCGGTCCACGAGCCGTCATAGAGCGCGCCCTGCGGCAGGCCGGCGACGACCAGGCCGAGGCTGAGCACGGCGGCGCTGACGCCGCTGCCGCACGTGGTCACCACCGGCCGGCCGCCATCGGCGCCAAGCGCGGCAAAGCTGGCGCGCAATTGCTCGGCCGCCAGCATGCGCCGATCCGGGGTGAGCAGGGCGGTGTAAGGCAGCGAGCGGCTGCCGGGAATGTGGCCGCCGGGCAGGCCGGGACGCGGTTCCGGCTCGCGCCCCTCAAAGCGCCCGGCGCTGCGCGCGTCGAGCACCACGGCGTCGCCGGTGCGTGAGGCGTCGCGCATCGCTTCGAGGTCGCGGACGCGCCCCGGCTGCAGCGAAGCGGTGAAACGCGCTGGCGCCGGCGGCGCGGGTTCGCCCGACTCACAACCATGGCCGTCGCGTTGCCAGGCGGGCAGGCCGCCATCGAGGACCCGGGCGTCGTGGCCGAACAGCCCGGCGAGCCACCAGCCGCGCGCCGCCGAGAACAGGCCGTGGCAATCATAGAACACGATCTCGTCGCCATCGGAGACGCCGAGCGCGGACATCGCGGCGGCATACCGATCGGCCGGCGGCGCCATGTGCGGCAACGGGTTATCCTGGTCGGACACCGCGTCGACGTCGAACCGCCGGGCGGTCGGGATGTGCGCGGCGAGGAAGCCGGCGGCGGGGTCGCGCCGCTCGGCCGGCATGTACCAGGTCGCGTCCAGCACCCTCAGACCGGGGCTGCCGAGCCGTGCCGCCAGCCACGCGGTGTCGACGAGCGGCGAGCCGGTCACGTCCAGCGCAGCCGCAGCCAGTCCCGCCGCGCGGCAAGCCAGAGCAGGCCGATGGTGGTGATCGAATTCGGGAACTCGCCGGCCAGCGCGCGCTCGATGGCGCGTGCCGCCGGCAGCACCCGAATGCGTATGTCCTCCTGCTCGGCGGCGAGTCCCGCGTAGCCGGCAAAGCCGTCGACGTCAGCTTCCGGCGCCTGCACCCGCGCCGCAAACAGCGTGCAGTGCTCGTCGCAGCCGCCAGGCGTGAGCAGAAAGCCGCCGATGCGCTCGAGCCGGTCGGGGCTGAGCCGCAGCTCCTCCTGCGCCTCGCGCCTGACGACCTCGCTGGCGCTCTCATCGCTTTCGGCGAGGCCCGCCGGCAGCTCGATCAGCAGCGGGTGGAGACCGGCGGCGAGAGCGGGCAGGCGGAACTGCTCGATAGTCACGACCTGGTCGGTCCAGGGATCGTAGGGTAGCAGCGCCGCAGCCTTGCCGCGTCGCCACAGCTCCCAGTGTCGCTCGCCGGACATCCGGCCATCGAAGCGGCGGTTGCGAAAGCGCACGAGCTGCAGCGGAAAGCGGCCGTCCCAGACCGTCTTGAGGTCGCTGATCTCGACGCCGTCATGTGGCGGAACGCTTAAATCTGCGCCACCCATGCGTCAGCGCACCAGCTCGGCCTGGCCTGCGGCGCGTGACGTCTCGGGGGCGGCACCGGCCTCGGCGAGCAGTTCGCGCAGCAATTGCGCCGCCGGCTTGCCCTTCGTCGCCTCGCGCCACATTTGCTCGGCGATGCGCTGATGGGCGCCGATCGCCTCCTCGGCCGCGGTGATCATCGAAATGCCGTGCTGCGAAATCGGGCTGTGGTCAGGCCGGCACGGATTGATCGCGAGCGTCGCCCGGTCGCGGCTGCGCAGGATGTGGAAGGCGCCGGACGGCTCCTCGTGCTGCAACAGGCCGAACTGCAGGCCCATTGGCTCCTGCTCCATCTGGTTCGCGATCGCGCTCACCTCGTCGCGCGCGATGGCGGCGCAGCGGCGTTGCAGGTCGTTGGACAGCTGCATCGTCGGGCCGATGCCGAGGGCGAGCAGGCGTCGGACCTGGTCGACCGAGATCATGGCGATGATGTTGGGTCGGCGCACCGAGTACATGCGCTTGCGGGCGGCGAGTATGCCGAGCACCTGCTCGGCGGTGGCGCGCGCCGTCGGCGGGGCGTCGCCGCGTCCGGCGAGCTCGGCGTAAATTTCGCCGAGCACGGTGTCGAACGTGTCGGAGGTGATGAGGTGGCAGAGCGGGCCGGCGATCTGCAGCACCTGATCGGCGGTCTCCTCGATCTGGCGCAGCCGCTCGAAGAAGCCGATCGGCGAATTATAGTATTCCACGCCGATGCCAAGAAGAGACAGCGGCGAGATCTGCAGCAGCTCGGCCAGCCGCTTGACCGTGTCGAGCTTGATCACCTCGCCCTTCTCATAGCGGTAGAGCGCTGCACGCGACACGCCCAGGCGGGCGGCGATCTCCTCGGCACGCAGCCCGGACTCGAGCCGGTAGGCCCGCAATTGTTGCCCGATTTCTGTGAACCGCATCAACGATTCCCCCTTCGAGCCGTGCGTTAAAGAGACGAAAGCGAGTTTTCTCGAAACAGCCATAGGTTTCTACACACGATTGAACACCTTGTTCAATAAGCCAACCGATGGGTCCAACCGGCCCACTTTATGCTACATGGTGCCGTTGCGGCCCTTTGCACCGGGCAGCCTCGCGTGTCCGGCCGATCCGCGCCACACTCGGGCCGGCGCGCGGGCAGGGATAGCGCGAACCGGTGTCGAGCGGGGAGGGACGCGTGTCGCCATGATTGCCGAGCGCGTGCTGATGGCCCTGCTGCTGGGCTCGATCGCCCTTGGCTGCGCGGTCATCCTGCAGCCTTTCGTCTCGGCGATGCTGTGGGCGGCCATACTGGTCTACACGAGCTGGCCGCTGGCGGAGTGGCTGCGTCGGCGGGCGCATCTCGGCCGCGCCGGCTCGGCGCTGGCGATGGTCGGCGCGGTCACTCTGCTGGTCGTGCTGCCGCTATGGTTCGCCGCACCTGGCGGGGCGAGCGACATCATGCGGCTGCGCGCCTCCGCCGAGGCGATGCTGACCGACCTGCCATCGGCGCCGCACTGGCTCTACCGGTTGCCGCTGTTCGGCGGCACGCTGACCGACTACTGGAACGCCTGGGCGGCGGATCTGACCGGCATGGTGGCGTTCTTCCGGCCGTATCTCGGCATGATCGCCGAAGCCGGGCTGCAGCTGCTCTACGGCATCGCGAGCGGCATCGTGCAGTTCGTGCTGGCGCTCTTCATCGCCTACTTCTTCTTCTATTCGGGCGACACGCTGGGGGCGTATTTCCGGCGCATCCTGGTGCGCATCGCCGGGCCGTATGCCGAGCAACTGATCCGGGTGACCGGGCGGACGGTGCGCGGCACGGTGATCGGCATTCTCGGCACCGCGATCCTGCAGGGTTTTCTCACCGCCTTCGGCCTTGCTCTTGCCGGCGTGCCGCGGCCGGTGCTGCTCGGCGCGGCGGCCGCCTTCCTCGCGGTATTGCCGATCGGCGCGCCGCTGGTGTGGATCCCGGCGGGGCTGTGGCTGCTCGCCATCGGGCGGACCGCGTCGGGGATCTTCCTGCTCGCCTATGGCACGCTGATCGTCTCTGGCGCCGACCACGTGATGCGCCCTTACTTCATCTCGCGCGGGGCGAGGCTGCCGTTCCTGCTGACCGTGCTCGGCGTGCTCGGCGGCGTGCTGGCCTTCGGCGCGCTCGGCATCTTTCTCGGCCCGACCCTGCTCGGCGTCGGCTACTCGCTGGTGCTGGAGTTCGCGAGGCCGATCGGGGTTGACGACGCTCGCGCCCCGGCCAAGCTGCCGCTGTCACAATCCGAGCCTTTGAAATCCGCACCTTAGGGGATAGGGGTCTGCCGGCCACGTGACCGCCTACCGCCTGGAGACCGCCGCGCCCGTGCAGACCCTGACGGCCCAGCCCGCGATGCGCGAGGCCACGCGCTCGCCGGAGCACCGCCTGCGTCTGCGCCGCATGCTCATCGGGTCGGCGCTGCTGCATCTCGCGTTGCTGCTCGCGATCCTGCTCTACGCGCCGGCGAAACTTGACTTCGGCGCCCCGACCGAAGCGCCGTCCGTCGACATGGTGTTCCAGCCGCCGCAGCAGAACCGCGCCGACCACCAGAGTCCCGGCGCCGCGCCGCAGCATACCGAGGCGGCGAACAGCCCGCAGAACTCCTCGCCGACGCCGGAGGCGCTGCCGGTGCCCGATACGCCGCCGCCGCCGCCGAGCGCCGCCGCGCCGCCGTCAGCGCCCGCTCCCGAAGCGACGCCGGCAGAACCGAGCCCGCCGACGCCGCTCGCAGCACTGCCGGACCAGCCGCCGCAGGTCTCGCTCGACCTGCCGGACGAACCCGATGGCGCGGTCCTCGCC
>CAXTSD010000132.1:0-6649 GCA_964246775.1 uncultured Acetobacteraceae bacterium
GGCCAGCCGCCGCTGACCTTGGGCAGCCGGGCGAGTTCGGCCTCGACCGCCGTGCGGGCGGCGAGCGGGTCGCCGCCGGCGGCGCGGATCAGCCCCGCGGCGGCGCCCTCCTCGTCGTCGAGCAGGGCCTTGAACAGGTGCTCGGGCGTCAGCCGCTGGTGAAACTCGCGTATCGCAATCGTCTGCGCCGCCTGCAGGAAGCCCTTGGCGCGGTCGGTGAATTTGTCGATGTCCATCCTCTATGTCCCCTTCGAACAGGCAACACGGCCGGTTGCGTCCCTACGATCAGGCAACGCGCCAACCAGTCATCGTGATGTGGTAAATCGGCCACGCGGCCGCAAGCGCGCACCTGCGGACGCCGACGGAACCCCCGGCACTGGCGCTGGTTGTTGTCCGTGCACGATAGGAGGGTTCGATGGTCGACCAGAACGAAGTCGAAGGCACCGCCAAGGAGTATATGGGCAAGGCGCAGGGCGCCGCCGGCGACATCCTGGGCGATACCAACACCTCGGCCAAGGGCCGCGTCAACGAGGCGGCGGGCAAGTTGCAGGCCGGCTACGGGCAGGTCGCGGATCAGGCAGGCGACATCGCCTCCGAGCTTGGCGAGCGCATCAAGTCGCAGCCGCTGATCGCGGTCGGCATCGCGGCGGGCCTCGGCTACCTGCTCGGCCGCATCGCCCGCAGCTGACCATAGGCAAGCCGCCGGCCGCACCGCTCTTCACCATCGGCTACGAGGCGACGACCGTCGACCGGCTGATCGAAAGCCTGCGCGGCGCCGGCGTGCTGACCGTGATCGACGTCCGCGCCATTGCGCAGTCACGCAAGCCGGGCTTCTCCAAACGCAGCCTCGCCGCCTCGCTGGCAACCTCCGGCATCGGCTACGTGCATCTGCGCCCGCTCGGCACGCCGAAGGAAGGCCGGGTGGCGGCGAGGCGCGGCGACGGCGCGACGCTTGCCCGCGTCTACGAGGCGCATCTTGCGGGCGACGCGGCTGAGGCCGGCCTGGTCGAGGTCGCGGCACTCAGTCGTGTCGGGCCGGCCTGCCTGCTGTGCTTCGAGCGTGACCACGCCCTGTGCCATCGCAGCCTCGTCGCCTCGCACGTCGCCGCCGCAACCGGCGCCGGCATTCGCCATCTGCAAGCCGATCCGGCGAGCACCGCTTTGCCGACGCGGTAAGCGCGCCTATGTCTCTCTGGATGCACGGCTCGGCGGCACGGTGGGCGACACTTTAAGACCGACGCTGCGGCCGGGGCTGACCGGCCGGACGCGGCTCGCGATAGCGGACGTGCTGTCCGGCCGGCGGCGCGGCCGGTTCTCCGGCCTGCTCTTCGTCGGCCCCGCCGTGGTCGCCTCGATCGCCTATATCGACCCCGGCAACTACGCGACCAACATCGAGGCCGGCGCGCGCTACGGCTACGGGCTGCTCTGGGTCGTCATTCTCGCCAACCTGGTCGCCATGCTGTTCCAGGCGATGTCGGCCAAGCTCGGCATCGTCACCGGTCACAACCTGGCCGAGCTCAGCCGGCAGGCGTTTGCACGGCCGATCGTCATCTTCATGTGGCTCGCCGGCGAGGTGGCGGCGATGGCGACCGATCTCGCCGAATTCCTAGGCGGCGGCATCGGCATCGCCCTGCTGCTGCACGTGCCGCTGCTCGCCGGCATGGCGATCACCGGCGTCGTCACCTACGCCATCCTGCTGACCGAGGGCGCCGGCTTCCGCCCGCTCGAGCTCATCATCGGCGGCCTGATCGGCGTCATCGGCCTGTGCTACCTGGTCGAGCTCATGCTCGCCCCGCCTGACTGGCGCGCCGCCGGCCTGCACGCCGTCGTGCCGCAGCTTGCCGACGGGGGAGCGGTCACGCTCGCCGTCGGCATCATCGGCGCGACGATCATGCCGCACGCCATCTACCTGCATTCCGGCCTGACCCAGGCGCGCGCGCCGGTGCTGAACGAGGCCGACCGGCGCCGGTTGATCCGCTACTCGAACCGCGAGACCGTCATCGCCCTCAGTTTCGCCGGGCTGATCAACGCCGCCATGGTGCTGATGGCCGCCCGCGTGTTTCATGCCGGGCACAGCGACGTCGCCGAGATCGAGACCGCCTACACCACCCTCAAACCGCTGCTCGGCGCCGCCGCGGCCGGCGTGTTCCTGGTCTCGCTGACCGCCTCGGGGATTTCGAGCTCGGTCGTCGGCACGCTGGCGGGCCAGCTCATCATGCAGGGCTTCATCGAATTTCGCATACCCGTGTGGCTGCGCCGACTGGTGACGATGGCGCCCGCCTTCGCCGTCGTCGCACTCGGCTACAACGCGACCGCGAGCCTGGTTGCGAGCCAGGTGGTGCTGAGCCTCACCCTGCCGGTGCCGCTGGTGGCGCTGACGCTGCTCAGCCGACGCCGCTCGGTGATGGGGCCGCTCGCCGCGGGCCTCGGCTTGAGCGTCGCCGCCGCGCTGGCGACGGTGCTGATCGTCGGGCTGAACCTGGTGCTGCTGGTGCAGACCTTCTGACAGCGGCGGCAGCTGACGGCGGCGGCAACTGACGGCGGCGGTGGGTGCTTGCCTGCCCGAGCACCACGCTGCCAGTGTTGGCGGATGCCGCATTTCGAACACGAGTCGCGCCATCAGGGCCGGGTCGCCGGCGTCGACGAGGCGGGCCGCGGCCCGCTGGCCGGCCCCGTGCTCGCCGCCGCGGTGGTGTTTCCTGCGGGCGTGCCGCCGTCGCTCGCCGTCCTGCTTGATGACAGCAAGAAGCTCGCGGCCTCCGAGCGGCTCGCCGCATTCACCGCCCTCAGCGCCTCCGGCATCGCCGCCATCGGGGTCGGCGCCGCCTCGGTCGGCGAGATCGTGCGCCTCAACATCCTGCAGGCGTCGCTGCTGGCGATGCGGCGGGCGATACTGAGCCTGCCAGGACCGCCGCCCGACATCGCGCTCGTCGACGGCAATCGCGCGCCGGCGCTGCCCTGCGCGGTGCAGTGCGTGATCGGCGGCGACGCGCAGAGCCTGTCGATCGCGGCGGCCTCGATCGTCGCCAAGGTGCTGCGCGACCGGGCGATGCTGCGTCTGCATGCGCGCTTTCCGGCCTATGGCTGGCACGAGAACGCCGGCTACGCCACCGCCGCGCACCGCCGGGCGCTGGCCGAGCACGGGCCGACGCCGCATCACCGCCCGACCTTCGGCACCGTACGCCAGCTCGCGCTTGCCCTGGCCGAGCCGGCCTGAAACCCTCGCAGCGCCGCCGCGCGATGAACTACGAACTCGACCTGCCGCTCGACCAGGTGCTGCGCGGCGACTGCATCGAGGTGATGCGGATGCTGCCCGACGCCTCGGTACACTGCGTCTTCGCCGATCCGCCCTACAACTTGCAGTTGCGAGGCGAGCTTCGCCGTCCTGATGACAGCCTGGTCGACGGCGTCGATGACGACTGGGACCGCTTTGCGGACCTCGCCAGCTACGACCGCTTCACCACCGCCTGGCTCGGCGAGTGCCGGCGCCTGCTCGGCAAGGACGGCACGATCTGGGTGATCGGCAGCTATCACAACATCTTCCGCATCGGCGCCATACTGCAGGATCTCGGCTTCTGGATCCTCAACGACGTGGTGTGGCGCAAGTCCAACCCGATGCCGAACTTCCGCGGCCGGCGCTTCACCAACGCCCACGAGACGATGATCTGGGCGGCGCGCGGCCGCGACAGCCGATACCGCTTCAACTACCAATCGATGAAGTCGCTGAACGACGACCTGCAGATGCGCAGCGACTGGCTGCTGCCGCTGTGCACCGGCGAGGAGCGGCTGCGCAACGCGCACGGGCTCAAGCTGCATCCGACGCAGAAGCCCGAAGCCCTGCTGCACCGGGTGCTGCTCGCCTCGACCGGCCCCGACGACATCGTGCTCGACCCGTTCCTCGGCACCGGCACCACGGCGACGGTGGCAAAGCGCCTGCACCGCCACTTCATCGGCATCGAGCGCCACCCCGCCTATGTCGAGGCGGCGCTCGCCCGGCTGTTGCGCGAGAAGCGCCTGGCGGGATCGGGCATCGTCACCGCGCCGAGCCGTCGCGACGCGCCGCGGGTGCCGTTCGGCAGCCTGGTCGAGCGCGGGGTGGTGCCGCCCGGCACCATCCTCACCGACCGCGCGCGCCGCGTCGCCGCGGTGGGCGGCGCCGCCGGCCCGCTGGCCGCTGGCCGCCGGCGCGGCGCCCTCCCCCCGGGCGGCGCCGCGGTGCAGAACGCGCCGTCGTGCAACGGCTGGACGTTCTGGCATGTCGATCAGGCGGGCGTGCTCACCCCGCTCGACCGGTTTCGCGGGGAGCTGCCGAGGTAAGGAAGGAAGGCCTACTTTTTTGAAAAAAAGTAGCAAAAAACTTTGCTCCTTTGATGTCTGTGGCCCAACGCGAACCCTTCCAAATCAAAAGCTTTTTGGTTCTTTTTCTCGAAAAAGAACTGCTTTCTTGCTAAGAGGTGCATAAAAGGGGAAACGCATGTTCCACCAGTTGCTGACGCCGATCGCCGGCAGCCTGCCGCTATCCGTGCTGGTCGCCGTGCTGCCGATCGCGACCGTGCTCGTCTGCCTCGGCGTGCTGCGGCTCACCGCCTGGCTGGCCTCGCTCGCCGGCCTGCTGGTCGGCCTGCTGATCGCGGTGCCGCTGTGGCGGATGCCGCTGCCGCTGGCGCTCGACGCGACGCTCGCCGGCATGGTGTTCGCGCTCTGGCCGGTGATGTGGATCGTCGTCAACGCCCTGCTGCTTTACAACATCGCCGTCGCCTTCGGCCGCTTTGACGCCTTCCGCGACTGGATCGTCGACCACCTGCCGAACGACCGGCGCGTCGTCCTCGTGGTCATCGGGTTCTGTTTTGGCGCCCTGCTCGAGGGCATCGCCGGTTTCGGCACGCCGATCGCCATCACCTCGGCGCTGCTGATCCTGGTCGGCTACCCGCCGCTCGAGGCGCTCACCTTCACCCTGATCTTCAACACCGCGCCGGTCGCCTTCGGCGCGCTCGGCGTGCCGGTGACGGTGCTCGGCGTCGTCACCCACCTGCCGGATGCCGAGCTCGGCGCGATGATCGGCCGGCAGCTGCCGTTCTTCGCCCTGCTGCTGCCGTTCTACGTGGTCGGCATCTATGGCGGCGCGCGCTCCGTCGGCGCGCTGTGGCCGGTGCTGCTCGTCGCCGGCGGCAGCTTCGCGCTCACCCAGTTCGGCTGCTCCAACTACGTCAGCTACCAGCTCACCGACGTGCTCGCCTCGCTGCTGTCGCTCGTCATCACCATCGGCTTCCTGCAGGTCTGGCATCCGGCCGGCGATCCCGGCTTTGCCATACGCGCCACCGACCGCGCCCCGCGCCTCGCCGGCGCGGTGCCGGGCTGGCAAGGCTGGCTGCCCTGGGTCGTCGTCTCGGCCGTCGTGATCGTCTGGATCCAGCTCAGGATCTTCACGCTCGGCGAGGTCAAGCTGCCCTGGCCGGGGCTCGATAACGCCGTGTTCATCACCCTCTACGACAAGCCCTACGCCGCGGTGTGGGACTTCCAGCCGCTCGCCTCGGGCAGCGCGATCCTGGTCGCCTGCCTCCTCGTCACGCTGCTGGTGCGGCTGCCGGCGAGCGCGTTTGCCGCCGCCATCCTCGACACCTGGCGGCAGGCGAGGCTCGCCATACTGACCGTCGCCCTGATCATCGGGCTCGCCTACCTGATGAACTATTCGGGCCTGACCTACACGCTCGGCAAGGGCGTCGCCTCGGCCGGCGTGCTGTTCCCGCTGCTGTCGCCCTTCCTCGGCTGGGTCGCGGTGTTCCTCTCGGGCAGCGACACCTCGGGCAACGCCCTGTTCGGCAACCTGCAAGTGGTCGCCGCGAACCAGCTCGGCCTCAACCCGGTGCTGATCGCCGCCACCAACTCGTCAGGCGGCGTGATGGGCAAGATGATCTCGCCGCAGAACATCGCGACCGGCGTTTCGGTCACGGCGCTGAAAGGTCAGGAAGGCGTCGTGCTGGCGCGCACGTTCAGGCACAGCGTCTTTCTCACGCTGCTGCTCGGGCTGCTGGTGCTGCTGCAGCAACACGTATTCCCGGGAATGATCCCGTAAGTCCGCTTCATTCCATGAGCGAGAGATGACGACGTTCCGTCGCCTCGTCCGCCGGAAACATGCACTCCAGACGGAGTTCCTGCGCCATCACCGTTTTCGGTGTCCCGACCGTTGAGACCATGGAGAAATAGTTGAGCTCCACGTCGTCCTTCCTGAAGCTCAGCGGGATCATCGGCAGGTCCTCGCCGCCGGTCTTCGCCCTGCGAGCGAAATCTGAACCGGCGTAAGCCGAGAGTTCCGCCAGCAGCTTGCGGGTCTGGCCGTCGATGACGAGGCCGACCGCTTCCCGATGCACACGACCGATCAAGGTCCTTGCCACTTTGTCCCAGTCGAGGATGAACGGGCGCAGCCCGGTCGGATCGAAGATGAGGTGCAGGATGTTTCGTGGCCCGGTTCGCGCGGCCATGTCGATGAAGTGGCCGAAGAAGCGAGGTGCCGCCGCATTGGTCGTCATCACGTTCCAGTAGCGGTCCAACAGCACGGCCGGAAAGGGCTCGTGCTGTTTCAGCATACGTTCAACAGCGACGGTGATGCTCCGCATCTGCGGCTCGCTCCACCCGCCTTCAGGGTAGATCG
>CAXTSD010000133.1:0-6629 GCA_964246775.1 uncultured Acetobacteraceae bacterium
CGGTGCAGCCGCGGCGACGGGGGCGGCCGCGGAGACGCCCCACTTCTCCTCGAGCAGCTTGCTGAGCTCCGCCGCTTCAAGGACGGTGAGGGTGGACAACTCGTCCACCAGCTTCGAAAGATCGGCCATTCGTGTATCCCCTAAGTTAGACTGTGGTCAGTTCCCTGCAAGGGCGGTCACACCCCTGCGATGTCGTCGGGTCGATCAGGCGGCGTCCGCCTCGTCCCTCTTCGCATAGGCCCCAAAAACCCGCGCCAACTGGCCCGCCGGCGCGACAAGCACGCCTGCGATCCTGGTCGCCGGCGCCTGCAGCAGGCCAACTAGCTTGCCACGCAGCGCATCGAGCGACGGCAGCTCGGCGAGCGCCCTGACCCCATCCGCATTCAGCGTCTGGGTTCCGAGCGCGCCACCGATCAGCACCAGTCTGTCGTTGGTCTTGGCGAACTCGACGGCGACCTTCGCCACGGCAACCGGATCCTGCGCCCAGGCGAGCGCGGTCGGTCCCTTCAGCAAAGGTGCCAGGCCGTCGAACTGGGTCCCATCGAGGGCGAGGACGGCCAGCCGGTTCTTCGCGACCTTGAAGTTCGCCCCCGCTGCCCGCATCCGTCTGCGCAGCTCCGTCACCTCGGCCACCGTCAACCCCTTGTTCTGGGTGACGACGACCATCGACGTCTCTGCGAAGATGGCGGCGAGGAACGAGACGAACTCTCGCTTCTCCGTACGGTCCAAACCGCGTCTCCGTGTTCAGCGGCCCCCGGATCCCGACGAGCCGCCGCGTTGCCCATGAACCGGCCCTTGCGGGCCAGCCTCGTCCGCCTGTCCTGAAGGAACCGCCACGGCCTTCGGAGGAGCATCCTCCGCGACCCCGGCACCCCATCTCCCACGCGCGAGCCCCGCGGGCTCCTTAGCTTTCCCGAACGGGAAAGACGTGCGGTCTTGGACAGGTACGGGGATCGCCGAAGCCATCCCCTGCCCACGCCCCGCCGAAGCGGAGCCCGTATCTCGTGTTAAGGCGCGCCCACGGTCATCTCGTGTTAAGGCGCGCCCACGGTCGCGACATCGACCCGGATGCCCGGGCCCATGGTCGAGGACAGCGCCACCTTCTGCAGGTAGGTGCCCTTTGCGCCCGCCGGCTTCGCCTTCTGGATCGCATCGACGAGCGCGCGAATGTTCTCGACCAGCTTGCCGGCGTCAAAGCTCGCCTTGCCGACGCCGGCGTGGATGATCCCGGCCTTTTCCGCCCGGAACTCCACCTGCCCAGCCTTGGCGGCGGCGATGGCGCCCTTCACGTCCATCGTCACCGTGCCGAGCTTAGGGTTCGGCATCAGCCCGCGCGGGCCGAGTATCTTACCCAGCCGGCCGACCAGCGCCATCATGTCTGGCGTCGCGATGCAGCGGTCGAACTGGATGTCGCCGGCCTGCACCTTCTCCGCCAGATCGTCGGCACCGACCACGTCGGCACCCGCCGCCGTCGCCTCTGCCGCCTTGGGGCCGCGCGCGAACACGCCGATGCGCAGCGTCTTGCCGGTGCCGTTCGGCAGGCTGATCAGCCCGCGCACCATCTGGTCCGCGTGGCGGGGATCGATGCCGAGATTCATCGAAATCTCGACCGTCTCGTCGAACTTCGCCCGGGCATTGCCCTTGACGATGCCGACCGCCTCGTCGAGGCCATACAGCTTGCTGCGGTCGAACGTGCCGCGCGCCGCGGCCAGCCGCTTGTCGTGCGCCATCGCCTAGCCCTCCACCACGGACAGGCCCATCGAGCGCGCCGAACCCGCCAGCATGCGCACCGCGCCGTCGACGTCGTTCGCGTTCATGTCTTTCATCTTGGTCGCCGCGATCTCGCGCAGTTGCGTCATCGTCACCCGCCCGACGGTCGCACCTTTGCCGGGCGTCGTGCTGCCGGCGGTCAGGTTCGCCGCCTTCTTGAGAAAATAGGTGTTCGGCGGCGTCTTGGTGATGAAGGTGAACGTGCGGTCAGCGAACGCGGTGATCACCACCGGCGTCGGCGTGCCGACCTCCATGCCCTGCGTCGCCGCGTTGAACTCCTTGCAGAACTGCATGATGTTCAGGCCACGCTGGCCGAGTGCGGGTCCTACCGGCGGCGACGGGTTCGCTTTTCCCGCCGGGATTTGCAACTTTATGTAGCCGACGATCTTCTTCGCCATGCGTCGCCCCTGTCGCCAGGAACCGTGGTGCGCACGATGCCCACCCGCCATGGCGCGCCGCCTGGCAGACAGGTGATCTCCCACGGTCCGATTGAGCGGCGGGCGTTACACCCTGGGGCCAGGCGGCGTCAAGAGTTGCCCCTGAACACGTGCTTCTGTGATCGTCGCCAGGGCGCCATCGGCCTATTTGGCGCTGACCGCCGTCGGTAGTGCGTCATGCGTGTTCATCCAGATGCCGTGCGGCGAGCGGCCGACGACGATCTTCGCCTCCGCCCCGGTCACCGGGTCGAGCACCGCCACCGCCTGCCCCCAGCGCAGCGTCGCCCACAGCTTGCCATCCGGCGCCATGTCCAGATCGTCCGGGCCGCCCGGCACGTGCAGCGTGCGCCGCAGGGCGAGCGTATCCGGATCGAGCACAGAGATCGTGCCGTCGACCCGGTTGGTGGCGTACAGCGTCTTGCCGTCATGGCTCATGAACATGACGTGGGCGCCCCTGCCGGTCGGGATTGTGCGCAGGACGTGGCCGTCGACCGGGTCGACTTGCGCGATGTGGTTCTCGCCCATGATGCCGACGAGCAAGGTGTTGTCGTGCCACAGCACGCCCGCCGGGGTGCGGCCGACCGGCCGGTTCCACATCACCTGGCCGCTGCCGGTGTTGATCGCGATCAGCCGGTCGGTGCCCTGCAGGCTGACGAACACCACGGAGCTGTCCGGCGCATAATTGATGTGGCTCGGCAGCGATGCGGCGGCGATCCGGTGCAGCAGCTTGAGGGTCGCCGCGTCGTAGATGTCGATCTGATTGCGGGCCAGCCCGGCGATTGTGAGGGTGCGTCCATCCGGGCTGTAGACGAGCTGGTAGGGATCGCTGATCGCCACCTGCCGCTGCACGCTGCCGGTCTCGGGGTCGAGAAAGAACAATGCGTTGGCGGCGGTGTCGCCGATCACCAGCGAGCGGTGGTCGGGCGACAGCGCCATGTGGTGCGGCTCACGCAGTAACGGGATGCGGCGGACCTCCTGCCGGCTGTCGAGGTCAAGCAGGCTGACGCTCGCGTCATTGCTGTTGATCACGAATGCGAGATGCGACGCCTCGGCTGGCAGCGGCGCCAGCAGGGTCAAGGCGAACAACAGGCGGCGGAGCATGGTGACCCTCTCTTGACGTCGCCGCAGCCTAGCAGAGATCCCGCCCGCCATCACCCATCACATCAAGTCCTGTCCCTACTGACCTGATACTACCAATCGGGTTGGCGGCCGGCGGCGCGCGAGACAAAGACTCTGATACCAAGGGGTCGCGATCAGCGAGCCCTGGTATCAGGGGCGGTCAGATCACGTGGAACAGATAGAGCAGAATGATGATCGGGATTGGGATACCGAGCAGCCAGAGCAACCCACCGCGCATGAACGCCTCCTCAACCCGTCACGCTCGCGTAACGCGTGAGCTTGACCGAACGTTGCAGCCAGCGCGGTTTTCGTCAGGCCTGACGAGCGAAGCGCGCGCCGAGCCGGCGCCGCAGCTTGGTGATGCGGCCGATAGCGGCGAGCCGGCGGTCGAGAAAGCCGAGCGTGTCCAGACCTTCCGTCTCGTCCTGCAGGAAATACAGCAGGGTGGCGCCGTAGACCGCGGCGAGAGTGGCGCGTTTCGTATACCAGCTCGCATCCGTCGCGGTGTCGCCGGCGGCGTGCCACATCGTGTCGACGGTGCGCGCGGTGATGCTCGCCGCAAGCCTCGCCTGGCTTGGCCGCGCCAGCACCCCGAGCGCGCGTCGCAGCGCCGCGCGGTCAGGCCGCACCTGCTCGAGCCGGAGCGCCACGATGGCGCGGACGCGTTCGGGGACGCGCAGGCCCGCGAGGTCGCGCGCCGCAGCCTCCGCCTCCATGCGGCGGTCGGCGAGGTCGGCCCAGGCCTCGATCATGTCGGGCGCGCCGCCGAGGAACAGCAGGTCGGCATCAGGGCCGGCGGCCTCGCGCAGCGCCGCCTCGGTCCAGCCGAGACGCGGCACCACCGACAGCACGGCGTCGATCGCCGCGTCGCGGTCGGGGTGGCGCTCGGGCGGCGCGATCACGCGGCGCCTGCGGGGTCGTGGCGGGCCAGCTCGTCGACGAAGCCGAAGCGGCTGAAATCGGTGACGCGCATGGTGTAGAGTATCCCGTCGAGATGGTCGTATTCGTGCTGCACGACATTGGCGTGCAATCCGCCAACGTCACCCCCGACCACGCGCCCGTCGCAATCGACGCCGGAGTAGCGCACCCGCTCATGGCGCGGCACGGCGGCGCGCAACCCGGGTATCGACAGACAGCCCTCAGAGCGCAGCACACTCGCCTCGCCGAGCAGCTCGACAACCGGATTGATGACGACGATTGACCCGGGGCTCGACCCGGGGCTCGCCCCGGCCAGCGCCGCCTCTTCGTCCATCGCCCGCTCGGCGGGAACGCGAAACACGAACAGTCGCAACGGCACGTGCACCTGCGGCGCGGCCAGCCCGATGCCCGACGCGTCCGCCATCGTCTCGATCATGTCGGCGACCAGGCGGCGGATTTCCGGCGCGCCCGGATCGGCGACCTCGGCCGCCCGTCGCAGCAGCACCGGGTGACCCATCCTCGCGATCTTCAGAATGGCCATGTTGGTCACCGGAAAGGGCTTGGGTTGCAGCCGGGAGCATGATATAGGCGCGGCCTCTTTAGGCAAACCTGGCGGCCGGGCGACCACGCCTGGCCTGTCACCGTTGCCGACGTGATATGAAGCGCCGATCCACCAAGATCCAGGAGATAGCCCCGCAGTGCAGGTTCTCGTTCGCGACAACAATGTCGACCAGGCCCTTAAGGCGCTGAAGAAGAAGATGCAGCGCGAGGGCGTGTTCCGCGAGATGAAGCTGCGACGGCACTACGAGAAGCCCTCCGAGAGGCGCGCCCGCGAGGCGGCGGAGGCGGTGCGGCGCGCCCGCAAGATGGAGCGCAAGCGGCTGGAGCGCGAAGGTTTTTAGTATTTCGCCGCGTCAGCGCGACTGAGCGGCGACGCGAGGCCGGCGACTTCGACGCGCCTCTCCCGTCACTCGAAGCGAATACCGGATCAGGGCGCCGCCGGCATTGCTGCGGCGCCCTTCGCGCGTCAGGACTGCGCGCCAGGGCTCCGCCCCGGCGCAAGGTATGAACCTTGCGGTTGCCCGCACGTTATCACCGCACTGCCGCAAGCGTGCCTCAGATCCGCCGTGATCCTGCGTTGTACACTGCAGCATAACGAGGGAGTCTGTGCAGACCATGCGTATCGCCCAAATCGCCCCCTTGCACGAAGCCGTGCCGCCGAAATTGTATGGCGGCACCGAGCGCGTGGTTTCCTTCCTCACCGAGGAGCTCGTCGACATGGGTCACGACGTGACCCTGTTCGCCAGCGGCGACAGCATCACGCGGGCCAAGCTGCACCCGGTCTGGCCGCGCGCGCTCCGCCTCGACCCGGCCATACGCGACCCGATCGCGCCGCACATGCTGCTGATGGAAGCCGTCCGCCAGGCCGCCCATGAGTTCGACGTGCTGCACTTCCACATGGACTACTGGTCGTTCTCGCTGTTCAGCCGTCAGGAGACGCCGTTCATCACCACCATGCACGGCCGGCTCGACCTGATCGAGCTGCAACCGGTGTTTCAGATGTTCAACCGCGCCCCGATCGTCTCCATCTCGGACAGCCAGCGCGCACCGCTGCCGCAGGCCAACTACGTGCAGACCGTGCATCACGGCCTGCCCGTGAACCTGCTGACGCCGCAGATCAGGCGGCCGCCGGAATACCTCGCCTTTCTCGGCCGCATCGCCCCGGAAAAGCGCCCGGACCGCGCCATACGCATCGCCGCCCGCTCCGGCCTGCCGCTCAAGATCGCCGCCAAGATCGACCGCGCCGATACCGAGTACTACGGCAACATCATCAAGCCGCTGCTCAACACCGCCGACGTCGAGCTGATCGGCGAGATCAACGACACGCAGAAGCCCGCCTTCCTCTCCGGCGCCAAGGCGTTGCTGATGCCGATCGACTGGCCGGAGCCGTTTGGCCTGGTGATGATCGAGGCGATGGCCTGCGGCACCCCGGTCATCGCGTTCAATCGCGGCTCGGTTCCCGAGATCGTCGAGGACGGCGTGACCGGCTTCATCGTCGAGGACGAAGCGGGCGCCGTCGCGGCGCTCGCCAAGCTCGACCAGTTGCCGCGCGACCAGGTGCGCCGGCGCTTCGAGCAGCGGTTCACGGCGCGACGGATGGCGGAGGACTATCTGGATGTGTATCGGGCGGTCGGCGCGGTGGAGCGGCCCCGGCTCAAGGTGGTAAAATAAGTAAGGGGGAGCAAGTCGAGGGTTCTGCCCTCGACCTGGGCACCCCAACGCCGGGGGGGGTGGGGGCCGCCGCCGGGGGCCGCGGGGGCCCCGCTGACGCGCGCCGGGGCCGTCGCGGGAGGCGCGTGCGGTCCGTCGGCCGCCGCGTCCGAG
>CAXTSD010000134.1:0-6574 GCA_964246775.1 uncultured Acetobacteraceae bacterium
GCAAAAAACTTTTGCTTCGTTTGGTCCTCGCCTGCCCGGCTATACGGTTTCACAAATAAAAGCTTTTTGGTTCTTTTTCTCGAAAAAGAACCGCTTCCTTTCAGGAGCGCCGCCCTCGGCGATTGTGTTTCCCCGAGCCGGACGCCACCATGCCGGCTCACCATCCCGGAGAGAAGCTTGTTCGTCACTCTGCGCCGTCTCGCCTTGCTCGCCTGCCTGCCGCTGGCGCCAGCCGTGGCGCAGAGCGCCCCCCTGGCCGGCCCCTTGGCCAGCGCCGCCAAGGCGGACGTGCCCGGCGCCACCGGCTTCGGCGCCTGGGGCTTTGATCTGGCCGGCCGCGACGTCTCGGTGGTGGCGGGCGACAATTTTTTCGAGCGCGCCAACGGCACCTACGTGCGCGACCTGGTGATCCCGTCCGACCACAGCGCCTGGGGCGCCTTCAACATCCTCGCCGAGCTGTCGCGCGACCGGGTGCGCGGCATTCTCGACGACCTCTCACGCAAGCCGGCC
Organism: uncultured Acetobacteraceae bacterium; assembly: GCA_964246775.1. GTDB lineage: Bacteria > Pseudomonadota > Alphaproteobacteria > Acetobacterales > Acetobacteraceae > CAXMMR01. The sequence continues at coordinate 511 of CAXTSD010000134.1, forward strand.
GCCCAACCCGCCGCAGAACCGACCAGCATCGCCGACAAGCTCGGCGCCTACTACGCCGCCTTCCTCGACCAGTCGGCGGTCGAGAAGCTCGGCGCGGCACCCCTCGGTCCGGACCTCGACGCGATCACCAAGGTCACCGACCGCACGCAATTCGCCCACCTGCTCGGGGTCGCCCAGCGCGGCTTCCAGTACGCGCTGTACGGCCTCGCGATCGCGCCCGATCCGAAGGACCCGACGCAATATTCGGTGCAGCTCAACCAGGGCGGCACCGGCCTGCCCGACCGCGACTATTATCTCAAGCCCGAGTTCGCCGCGAAAAAGGCCGCCTACCAGGCCTATGTCGGCCAGATGCTCGACCTGATCGGCTGGCCGGAGAGCCAGCTCCAGGCCGAGGCGATCGTCGGCTTCGAGACCAGGATCGCCGAGAAGAGCTGGACCAAGGCGCAGCAGCGCGACCCGGAGAAGACCTACAACCCGATGAGCGTCGCGGCGGTCGCGGCGGCGGCACCCGGCCTTGACTGGCACGCCTATCTCGCCGGCGCCGACCTCGCCGCGACCACCAACGTCGTGCTCGGCGAGAAGAGCGCGATCCTCGACGAGGCGGCGATCGCCGCCGACACCGATCTTGCGACGCTGCGCGCCTGGCTCGCCTTCCACCTCGTCGACAACGCCGCACCGGTGCTGGCGCAACGCTTCGTCGACGCGCATTTCGCCTTCCACGGCAAGACGCTGAACGGCCAGCCGGAAAACCTGCCGCGCAGCAAGCGCGCGGTCGCGCAGACCAGCAGCGCGATGGGCATGGCGCTCGGCCAGATCTACGTCGGCAAGTATTTCACCCCCGAGGACAAGGCGACGGTGAAAACCCTCACCGACGAGCTGAAGGCGGTGTTCCGCGTCCGGCTCGAGCACAATCAGTGGATGAGCGAGCCGACCAGGCGGGAGGCGCTGCGCAAGCTCGACGGCTTCGCGGTGCAGATCGGCTACCCGAACAAGTGGCGCGACTATAGCGGGCTCTCGGTGCGTCCCGGCGACCTCTACGGCAATGCCGAGCGCGCCATCGCCTTCGAATGGGACTACTGGCTCGGCCATCTCGGCCACACCGTCGATCGCGACGAGTGGGACATGACGCCGCAGACGGTCAACGCCTACAACAATCCGCCGTTCGACGAGGTGGTGTTTCCCGCCGCCATACTGCAGCCGCCGTTCTTCAACCGCGGCGCCGACCCGGCGATCAATTACGGCGCCATCGGCGGCGTGATCGGCCACGAGATGACGCATTCCTTCGACGACCAGGGCCGCAAATACGACGAGACCGGCAAGCTGCGCGACTGGTGGACGCCCGAGGACGCGCGTCGCTTCGACGAGCGGGCGCAAAAGCTCGGCGCCCAGTTCTCGGCGATGGAGCCGCTGCCCGGCGCCCACATCAACGGCGACCTCACGATGGGCGAGAACATCGCCGACCTCGGCGGCCTCACCCTCGGTCTGGACGCCTACCACGCCTCGCTGCACGGCAAGCCGGCGCCGGTGATCGACGGCCTGACCGGCGACCAGCGCGTGTTCCTCGGCTGGGCGCAGGTCTGGCGCGAGAAGCTGCGCGAGGACGCCGAACGCCAGCGCCTGGTCACCGACCCGCACTCGCCGCCGGTCGCCCGCGTCAACGGGCCGATGCGCAACATCGACGCCTGGTACTCGGCCTGGCACGTCGAGCCGGGCGAGGCCTTGTATCTCGACCCGAAGGACCGGGTGACGATCTGGTAGGCTTGCGCGAGGTCGGGTCGAGGTCGAGTATGGCTGCCTGAAGAAGCGCCATGGGCGCCGGAGGGGAGGTCGCGATGACCGAAGCAGGCGGGTTGGCCGCGGCGAAGTTCCACGCCATGACCGAAGGCACCGAGGCCGATTGGCAGGCGATCGTGCAGGCGAACGCGCCGTTCCAGCGCGGCCTCGCCGGTCGTCTGCTCGGCCATCTCGGCGAACTCCGCGCGCACCAGGACGGCTTCGCCATCGATCGCCTGGAGCATAGCCTGCAGACGGCGACGCGCGCGCACCGGGACGGCCGCGACGAGGAATACGTGGTGTGCGCCCTGCTGCACGACGTCGGCGACCTGCTCGGCCCGGCGAACCACGCCGAGATCGGCGCGGTGATCCTCAAACCCTACGTCTCCGAGCGCAACCACTGGATGCTCGACAAGCACGGCATCTTCCAGGGCTACTACTTCTTCAAGTATCTCGGCCTCGATCAGGACATGCGCGAGGCCTATCGCGGCCATCCGGACTTCGAATACACCGCCGAGTTCTGCCACAACTACGACCAGAATAGTTTTGATCCGAACTACGAGGCGATGCCGCTCGAGGCGTTCGTGCCGATGCTGCAGCGCGTTCTGGCGGCGCCGAAGCGCGGCATCTACCAGCGCCCGCGCCAACACGCCTGATATCAGAGAGGAGGACACGATGGCGGATGGATCGCTGAGCGCGCCGGCGCCGGCCGCTGCGGGCATGGACGAGGCCGAATGGACGGCGCGCGTCGAGCTGGCGGCGCTGTATCGGCTGGTGGCGCTGTACGGCTGGGACGACGCGATCTTCACCCACGTCTCGATGCGCGTTCCCGGTCCCGAGCACCACTTCCTGATCAATCCCTACGGGGTGTTCTTCGAGGAGATGACCGCCTCGGCGCTGGTCAAGGTCGATCTCGACGGCGCCATCGTCGGCCAGACGCCGTACGCCATCAACCCGGCCGGCTTCACCATCCACTCCGCCGTGCACGCGGCGCGGCAGGACGCGCAGTGCGTCATGCACCTGCACACCGATCACGGCGTCGGCGTCTCCGCCCAGGCGCACGGCCTGCTGCCGCTCAGCCAGACCGCGATGATCGTGCTGCCGCAGCTCGCCTTTCACGATTACGAGGGCATCGCGCTCGACCTCAGCGAGCGCGACCGCCTGGTCCGCGATCTCGGCGACAAGTCGCTGATGATGCTGCGCAACCACGGCACGCTGGCGCTCGGCGCGAGCGCCGCCGCGGCCTGGATCAACATGTTCTTCCTCGAGCGCGCCTGCAGCATGCAGGTCGCGGCGCTGTCCGGCGGCCGCGCCGAGGTGCTGATGGCGCCCGCCGACAGCCAGGAGGCGGTGCTCGGCCAGACCAAGGGCGCCGCCGCCGACCGCGTCGGCCGGCTCGCCTGGCCCGGCTTCCTGCGCCAGCTCGACCGCAAGCTGCCTGGCTACGCGATGTAAGGAAGGCCTGCTGCTGGTATGCGCCTGATCCAGCCGAAGAGTCCTAATGAATAAAAGCTTTTTGGTTCTTTTTCTCGAAAAAGAACCGCTTGCTTCCGAGGAGGCGAAATGAGCGAAACCGAGAACCGCCAGTGGACCCTGACCTCGCGCCCGGTCGGCTTGCCCAAGCGCAGCGACTTCACCTTCGCGACGGTACCGGCGCCGGAGCCGCAGGACGGGCAGGTGGTGGTGCGCACGCACTACATCTCGCTCGATCCGGCGATGCGCGGCTGGATGAACGACGCGAGGAGCTACATCGCCCCGGTCAAGCTAGGCGAGGTGATGCGGGCGGGCGCGGTCGGCGAGGTGGTGGCCTCCCGCCATCCGGGCCTCAATCCCGGCGACTACGCCGTCGGCAGCTTCGGCGTACAGGAATACGGGCTCGCCGACGGCAAGTCGGTGCAGAAGGTCGATCCGTCGAAGGTCAAGCTGCCGCTCTATCTGAGCGCGCTCGGCATGCCGGGCATGACCGCCTATTTCGGTCTGCTCGACGTGGGGGCGCCGCAAGCCGGGCAGACCGTCGTCGTCTCCGCCGCCTCGGGCGCGGTGGGCGCTCTGGTCGGCCAGATCGCCCGCCTCAAGGGCTGCCGCGCCGTCGGCATCGCCGGCGGCGCCGCGAAATGCGCCTACGTGCGCGACACGCTCGGTTTTGACGCCGTCATCGACTACAAGAACGAGGATGTCGGCAACGGGCTGTCCAAGCATTGCCCGGACGGCATCGATGTCTATTTCGACAATGTCGGTGGCGAGATACTGGACGCCGCGCTGGCCCGCCTCGCCCGCCACGCCCGCGTCGTCATCTGCGGCGGCATTTCGCAATACAACAGCGCCGAGATGACCGGCCCGAAAAACTACTTCGCCCTGCTGGTGCAGCACGCGCGCATGGAGGGCTTCGTCGTCTTCGACTACGCGGCGCGCTACGCCGAAGGCGCGGAAGCGATGGCGGGCTGGCTCGCCGACGGCGCGCTGAAATCGAAGGAGGACATCGTCGACGGGATCGAGACATTCCCCGAGACGCTGCTCAAACTGTTCAACGGCGAGAATTTCGGCAAATTGTGCATCAAGTCGATCTGAGGAAGTAAGGCCTGCTTTTTTGAAAAAAAGCAGCAAAAACTTTTGTTTATTTAGCGCTTGGCAGCCGCGTCTTACAAATCAAAAGCTTTTTGGTTCTTTTTCTCGAAAAAGAACTGCTTGCCTTCCTCAGAACTCAATCCCCTCCTGCGTCGCGACGCCAGCCGAGAAATGGTGCTTCACCAGCGTCATCTCGGTCACCAGATCCGCCGCCTCGATCAGCGCCGGCTTCGCGTTGCGCCCGGTGACGACGACGTGCAGCCCGGGCGTCCGGCCGGCGAGGGCGGCGATCACCGCGTCGAGCGGCAGGTACTCGTAGCGCAGCGCGATGTTGAGTTCGTCGAGCACCAGCAGCGACAAACCCGGCCGCGACAGCAACCCGAGCGCCACCGTCCAGGCGCGCTCGCAGGCGGCGACGTCGCGGGCGCGGTCCTGGGTCTCCCAGGTGAAGCCCTCGCCCATGGTGTGCCACTCGACGAGCGGCCCGAAACCCTCGAGCACCGTGCGCTCGCCGGTGCTCCAGCCGCCCTTGATGAACTGCACCACCGCGGCGCGACGCCCGTGCCCGATCATGCGCAGCAGCAGCCCGAAAGCGGCGGTGGACTTGCCCTTGCCCGGCCCGGTATGCACCATCAGCAGGCCGCGGCGCTCGGTCTTGCCGGCGACCTCGGCATCCTGCACCGCCTTGCGTTTTCGCATCTTCGCCCGGTGGCGCTCGGCATCCTCGCTCTGGCTCATCGCGGCTCCTTCAAGGTGAGCGGCAGTCCGGCGGCGACGAAGATTACCCGGTCGGCACGGGCGGCGACCGCCTGGTTCAGCCGCCCGGCGGCGTCGCGAAACCGCCGCGCCAGCGCGTTCTCCGGCACGATGCCGAGCCCGACCTCGTTCGCCACCAGGACGGTCGGCGCGGCGCGGTCCAAGGCCTTGAGCAGCGCCGCACCCGCCGCCGCCACGTCGTGCCCGCCGAGGATCAATCCGGTCAGCCACAGGGTAAGGCAGTCGATCAGCACCGGCGCGTCACCCGCCTCGGCGATGGCGGCGGCGAGGTTGGCGCCGGCCTCAAGCGTGCGCCAGCTTGCGTCGCGCCTCGCCTGGTGGACGGCGATGCGCGCCCGCATCTCGTCGTCCAGTGCCTCTGCGGTGGCGACGTAGACCCAGGGCGGCGGCGCGGCGGCGAGCAACGCCTCGGCGTGCCGGCTCTTGCCCGACCGCGCGCCGCCAAGCACCAGCGTCACCGTGTTTCGCACGCTATTCACACGCCCTGGACCCGCCACGAGCGAGGTGCCATGCCGGCGGCATGAGGGTGCACCTGGTCCGACACCTGCCGGTCGATGCCGCCGGGCGCTGCTATGGCCGGCTCGACTTGCCGGCGGTCGATGACGGCGGCGCGTTCGCCCGCCGCCTCGCGGCGAGCGGCGCCAGCGTCGTCTGGAGTAGCCCCTCGGCGCGCTGCCGCAGCCTCGCCGAGGCCGTCGCCGCAGGACCCGGGGCGCCGCTGCGCATCGACGCGCGGTTGCAGGAGCTCGATTTCGGCGACTGGGAGGGCCTCGACTGGACCGACGTGCCGCGCCCGCTGCTCGATCGCTGGGCCGCCGACCCGTCGGGTTTCGCACCGCCCGGTGGCGAGAGCGGCAGCGCGCTGCTGGCAAGGGTCAGCGCCTTCGCCGCCGATCTTCGGCGTGCGGCGCGGGACTGCCTGGTCGTCAGCCACGGCGGTCCGCTGCGG
>CAXTSD010000135.1:0-6572 GCA_964246775.1 uncultured Acetobacteraceae bacterium
GGCGACAGCGAGCCGCCGGCGGCGAGCTTGGGGCCGTTCGGCATGGCGGAACGCTTGAACTGGCTGAAGCCGAAGAAGCGGCGCAGGAACACTTCGAGCCAGCGGCGGATTTCAGGCAGCGCGTAGTGCCGCCGGCGCTCCTCGGGAAAGCCCGGCGGCCAGCCCTGTTCGGCGGCGTGTCGCCAGGCGTGCAGCGCCAGAAAGGCGATCCTGCTCGGCCGGAAGCCGTAGCGCAGCACGTAGAACAGGTTGAAATCCTGCAGCTCGTAGGGGCCGACGCGCGCCTCCGTGCTCTGCGCCGTCTCACCCGCCTCGACCGGCACCAGCTCCGGCGAGATCTCGCTGCCGAGTATCGCATCGAGCGTGTGCCCGACCTCGGTGCCGAACTGCCGACTGCTGATCACCCAGCGGATGAGGTGCTGGATCAGCGTCTTCGGCACCCCGGCATTGACGTTGTAGTGCGACATCTGATCGCCGACGCCGTAGGTGCACCAGCCGAGCGCCAGCTCCGACAGGTCGCCGGTGCCCATCACCAGCGCGTCGTTCTGGTTGGCCAGGCGGAACAGGTAGTCGGTGCGCAGCCCGGCCTGCACGTTCTCGAAGGCGACGTCGTAGACCGCCTCGCCGCGGCTGAACGGGTGGCCGATATCGGCGAGCATCTGTCGCGCGGCGGGCCGGATGTCGAGCTCGCGCGCCGTCGTGCCCAGGCAGCGCATCAGCCGCCAGGCATTGCCCTTGCTGTGCTCGCCGGTCGCAAAGCCGGGCAGGGTGTAGGCGAGAATGTCGGCGCGCGGCCGGCCGAGCAGGTCGAACGCGCGGGCGGCGACGATCAGCGCCTGGGTCGAGTCCAGCCCGCCAGAGACGCCGATCACGACGCGCGGTATGCCGGTGGCTCGGAGGCGCTGCACGAGGCCGGCGACCTGGATGGCGTAGGCCTCGTAACAGTCCTGCTCGAGCTGGGCCGGATCCGCCGGCACGAAGGGAAAGCGCTCGACCGCCCGATGCAGGCCGAGATCGCCCGCCGGCGGCGCGAGGCGGAAGCCGATGCGTCGCCACGGCCTCGCCGCATCGGCGCGGTTGTCGTCGAACGTGCCCTGCCGCGCTCTCTCCTGGCGCAGCAGATCGAGGTCGATGTCCTGCACGATGCGTTGCCCGTCGCGCGGGAAGCGCTCGGTCTGCCCGAGCGTCACACCGTTCTCGAAGATCGAGGCCTGGCCGTCCCAGGCGAGGTCGGTCGTCGATTCGCCAGGCCCGGCGGCGGCATACAGGTAGGCGGCGATGCAGCGGGCGGATTGCGAGCGGCACAGCAGCCGGCGCGTCTCCGCCTTGCCGACCGTGATGTTGCTCGCCGACAGGTTGGCGAGCACCGTCGCGCCAGCGAGCGCCGCCCCGGCGCTGGGCGGGATCGGCACCCACAGATCCTCGCAGATCTCGGCATGCACGACGAGGCCGGGCAGATCCGCGGCCTCGAACAGCAGGTCGGTTCCGAACGGCGCCTGCCCGGCGCCCTGGCCGAATGGCGCCTGCCCGGCGCCCCCGAGCGTGATCGCGCCGGCGGGGGCGGTGCTGCCGGAGGCGAAATGCCGGCGCTCGTAGAACTCGCGGTAGTTCGGCAGGTAGGTCTTCGGCACCACGCCGAGCACGTGGCCGCGATGCACGGCGACGGCGCAATTGTACAGCCGTCCCGCATGGCGCAGCGGCGCGCCGACCAGCAACAGCGGCAGCAGGCCGGACGAGGCCGCGAGCAGCGTCGCGATCGCGTCGAGCACGCCGTCGAGCAGCGCGTCCTGCAGCAGCAGGTCGTCGATTGCGTAGCCGGACAGGCACAGTTCCGGAAACACGGCGACCGCGACGCCCTGCTCGTCGCACGCCTTGGCGGCTTCGAGCACGGCGGCGGCGTTGGCGGCCGGGTCGGCGGGCGCGACCTCGATCGTGCAGGCGGCGACGCGGGCGAACCCCTGGGCGTAGAGGTTGTGGAAGTCCATGCCGCGCACTGTGTCGCAGATGCGGCCGGACCGCTAGCCGCGGCGTCCCGCCGTCTCATAGGGTGCTGGCGGGCGCGGCAAACCGGCCATCCGGCGCGAGCGTTCAACCCGCGAGGCAAGGGAGCAACCATCATGGCGACGACATCCGGAAGCGCAGTCTGGCAGGGCGGCATCAAGGACGGCAAAGGCGCGATCTCGACCAAGAGCGGCGCGCTCGCCGACGTGCCTTACGGGTTTGCCAGCCGCTTCGAGGGCAAGCCGGGCACCAACCCCGAGGAGCTGATCGGCGCCGCCCACGCCGGCTGCTTCACGATGGCGTTGTCGCTGATCCTCGGCGAGGCGCAGCTGACCGCCGAGATGATGCAGACCTCGGCGGAGGTCACCCTCGACAAGGACGGCGACGGCTTCTCGATCACCGCCGTCCACCTGACGTTGCGGGCGAAGGTTCCAGGCGCCGACCAGGCCCGCTTCGCCGAACTTGCCGACAAGGCGAAAGCCGGCTGCCCGGTATCCAAGCTGCTGAACGCCAGGATCACCCTGGAGGCGACGCTCGCCGATTGAGCTGGCGGGCCGAGAGGACTGGCGGCGGCGGGCGGTACTGGTGCGGACGTCACGCGTCGCTGGTCCTGCCGTCATGTCGGGGCGGGTGATTTGACGGCGGCGCGCCGCGCCTGGGATGGCTGCGGGACGGTGAGGCGTCGGCTCAGTGCGGAGCGCGATCGCCTCACCCCACCCGTCAGGAGATCGCCATGTCCATCATCGCCTGGGTCATCTTGGGATTGCTGGCCGGCTTCATCGGCAGCAAGATCGTCAATCGCGGCGGCGAGGGAGTGGTCCTCGATATCGTGCTCGGCGTCGTCGGCGCCGTCGTCGGCGGCTTCGTGTTCAATGCGTTCGGCGCCGTCGGCATCACCGGCTTTGACATCCGCAGCCTGATCGTCGCCGTCATCGGCGCGGTCATCGTTCTGGTCGTCTACCATGCGGTGGCGGGCCGTCGCGCATTATAGCAGCAGGCCGGTGTAGAAACGAACCGGTCGGCACGCGTCGGTAGCAAGATATCGGCAGCACCTAACGGCGCGTGGCCAAGTTGCGTCGCGTTTTTCTGATGTCGCGGCAACCCTGCTCATTTCGACGGCTTTACCCTGCGACGGGCAGCGACAGCCGTTACGCCGCGGCGCACATCGCCGGCAACTTGGAGACACCATGGCGGAGCCGGACAGCGACGAGGTGGCGGACGCTGACGGCAAGACGTTCGTCATGCCGTTGCAGGCCGAGCAGCTTGCGGTGACGCGGCGCCGTTTTGAGACCGGCCGCGTTGTCGTCTCGACCATCACCAGGGAGCGGGCGGCGCAGGTCGACGAGTTGCTGGTGAGCGAGCACGCCGACATCGAGCGCGTGGAAATCCGCCAACTCGTCGACGCGATGCCGCAGGTGAGGCAGGAGGGCGACACCGTCGTCATTCCGATCGTCGAGGAGGTGGTGGTGGTGGAGCGCCGCCTGTTCCTCAAGGAGGAGGTGCGCATCCGCCGCGTCCAGACCACGCAGCGTCACCAGGAGACCGTAATGCTGCGCGAACAGAGCCTCGACGTCACCCGGGACGGCGCCGAGGCATCGGCTGTCGGCGATCCTGCCGCGCAGCCGGCAACCAACAGGAGACCATCCATGGCCAGTGAAACAATCGTCGCCGTATTCGATACCGAGACCCACGCCGAAGCCGCGATCGCCGACCTCGTCGCCCAGGGCGTGCCGTCGAGCGCCATCCAGCACTATTCCAAGACCGCCTCCAACACCGCCGGCGGCGATGTGACAATAGCGGAGCAGAACAAGCCGCAGGGCGGCTTCTGGTCGTGGCTGACCGGCGAGGAGGCGCATGACCACAACACGCTGTATGATCGCTCGATCGAGACCGGCGGCACGGTGGTGACCGTCATCACCGACGACCGGATGGGCGAGAAGGTCGTCTCGCTGTTGCAGGCGCACTCGCCGGTCGACCTCGAGGAGCGCGGCGAGCAGTTCGGCCTGGGCAGCGCGACGATGCCGGCGGCCAACACGGCGGCGACGGCGGGCAAGGACGCCGAGGTGATGGCGCTGTCGGAGGAGAGCCTCGAGGTCGGCAAGCGCCAGGTCGATCGCGGCACCACCCGCCTGCGCCGCTACGTCGTCGAGCGGCCGGTCGAGGAGCAGATCAGGTTGCGCGACGAGACGGTCACGGTGTTCCGCCGCCCGGTCAGCGGCACCGCGACGGTCGGCGCCGACGCCTTCACCGACAAGACGATCGAGGTGCGCGAGACGGCCGAGGAAGCGATGGTCGCCAAGACGTCGCGCGTCGTCGAGGAGGTCGTCGTGCAGAAGGGCATCAACGAGCATACAGAGACCGTGCGCGACACGCTGCGCCACGACGAGGTGGAGGTCACCGGGCCGCATAGCGGCGAGGCGGGCGTCGGCGGCTCGCGCGCCAGCGTTCCGGGTGCCGCCAGCGTGACCGGCGGCACGACCACCACGACCACGCGCTAAGATCGAGCGCGGTCGGGCTGGCGGGCCGTTGTGTCCGTCAGCCTGACACCGTTCGGCTGGAGCATCCACCGGGTCGACAGGATCGGCGTCCGGCACGAGACTGCGCCGTGATGCGGGAGCAGTGCCTTGCCGGATAGCCAACACGATGCCGCCGCCCAACCGCCGCCGCCCGGTCTGCACCCGACGCTGCGGTCGGCGTATCGCCCGCCCGGGTTCCTCGTCGACAGCGTCGACCTGCACGTCCGGCTTGACCCGTCAGCGACGGAGGTGCGCGCCCGCCTCGCCGTGCGTCGCGATCCCGCCGCCGCAAACCAGACGTCGCTGCGTCTCGACGGCGTCGAACTCGAGTTGCTCGCGCTGCGTCTTGACGGCGTCGTCGTCGATCCGTCGCGCTGGCGGCTCGACGAGACCGGGCTCACGCTGGACGACGCGCCGGACGAGTTCGAGCTGGAGACGGTCGTGCGTCTCTGCCCGGACCGCAACACCCAGCTGACCGGGCTCTACACCTCAAACGGCGCGTTTTTCACGCAATGCGAGGCCGAAGGCTTCCGGCGCATCACCTTGTTTCCCGACCGGCCGGACGTGATGGCGCGCTACACGGTGACGCTCGACGCCGAGCGGGCGTGCTGCCCGGTGCTGCTGTCGAACGGCAACCAGGTGGCCTCCGGCGAGAGCGAAGCGGGACGGCACTGGGCGCGCTGGCACGATCCGCATCCGAAGCCCTGCTACCTGTTCGCGCTGGTCGCCGGCGACCTGGTTGCCGTGCGCGACAGCTTCCGCACCCGTTCCGGCCGCGAGGTGGCGCTCGCCATCTGGGTGCGCGCCGGCGACGAGGGCAGCTGCGCCCATGCGATGGCGTCGCTGAAGCGTGCGATGCGCTGGGACGAGGAGCGCTTCGGCCTCGAATACGACCTCGACGTGTTCAACATCGCCGCCGTCTCGGATTTCAACATGGGAGCGATGGAGAACAAGGGCCTCAACGTCTTCAACACCAGCTACGTCCTCGCCCGTCCGGAGACGGCAACCGACGACGACTACGATGCCATCGAACGGGTGATCGCGCACGAGTATTTCCACAACTGGACCGGCAACCGGGTCACCTGCCGCGACTGGTTCCAGCTCTCCCTCAAGGAGGGGCTGACCGTGTTGCGCGACCAGCTCTACTGCGAGGATCTGGGCAAGGATGGCGGCAGCGCCGCGTTGCAGCGGCTGCGCGAGGTCGCGGTGCTGCGCGCGGCGCAGTTCCGCGAGGATGCCGGCCCGTTCGCGCACCCGGTGCGGCCGGACAGCTATGTCGCGATCGACAATTTCTATACCCCAACGATATACCGCAAGGGCGCGGAGCTGGTGCGGATGATGCGGCTGCTGCTTGGCGTCGACGCCTTCCGGCGTGGCATCGATCTCTACATCGCCCGCCACGACAATCAGGCGGTGACCATCGACGATTTCTGCGACGCGATGCAGGCGGCGTCCGGCGTCGACCTGGCGTCGATGCGGCGCTGGTACGATCAGGCCGGCACCCCCGTCGTCAGCGTCGACGAGCATTACGACGCGGCGGCGCGGCGCTACACGCTGACCTTGCGACAGCATACCGCGGCGACGCCCGGGCAGCCGGAGAAGCAGGCGCTGCCGATCCCGATCGCCGCCGGGCTGCTTGGCCCGGACGGCCAGGCGCTGCCGATGCGGCTCGCCGGCGAGGACCGGCGCGAGGCTGCCGCCGCCGCGCCGACCACGCGCGTGTTGATGCTCGAGCAGCCGGCGCAGGATTTCGTGTTCGACGCCGTGGCGGCGCGTCCGGTGCCGTCGCTGCTGCGCGGCGTTTCGGCCCCGGTGCGGCTGGACGGCCTGACCCCGGCGGCGTTGCGATTTCTCGCCGCGCATGACAGCGACCCGTTCGTTCGCTGGGATGCCGGCCAGCAGCACGCGACCGCCGTCATCCTCGGCATGGTGGCGGCGGCGCAAGCCGGCGGCGTGGTCGCGCCCGATCCGTCGCTCGTCGAGATCGCCGGGGCCGTGCTCGCCTCGGCAGAAGCCGACCCCGCCTTCGCCGCCGAGGCCTTGACGCTGCCGGCG